>JACNFL010000141.1 GCA_014384685.1 Methanobacteriota archaeon | reverse complement strand
GTCATTTTCTCGGCGTGGGTCACAGTTTGCACAAGGACACCGCAATCTCAAGGTGATGTAATCAATGACATATTCCGTACTATCTGCATATCTCAGAATCATATCGACATCTCGCCTTTCTAATTCTGTTAGTTCAGGGAAATCAGTCATTTCAATCACCACTCTTACGGGCTTCGCTTATGACACTAGGATATGAGGTGATGCCAAGCATCCCACTAGCAATAATCAGTGATGCTATCAGTGAAAAGAAGATCATTGCTGCTGAAAATGTTCCAAATAGTGAGAAGAATCCCATGGGGGAGAAAGAAATCACTAGGAATCCGAGGGTGTCAGATGCTGCTGAACCCACCAAGGCGATTCCAGACGCGCTACCAACAGCGCCAATGCAAGCAAGCACGGATTTGCGCTTTTCATGTTCCTCACGGAATCGTTCAATTACATGAATAACATAGTCGATTCCGACTCCAAGAGAAAGAGTAGCAATAGCCACAGTTACCATGTTCAATCCATACCCAAGGGTAGCAATCAAACCGTATAACCAAATCACGACTAGAAGGATAGGTGCGGTTGTGAGGAGGGCAAGGCCAAGTGGCCCTTCACCCCATACTAGTGTTCCATAGAAAGCGATTACTGCGAATACTATGGCAATGGTAGGGGAAGCGATAATTCCTGTTACTGCCCAAGCGGTTAGTGCCACAGCCAACGGCGCATAAATTAGTGAGAGAAAAGCCCAAGCAGAACCACTTTCGACGTTGTGAGAAAGGCGTTCTTTTAACTCTTCATGAAGTGGCCTGAAACCCCACCACAGAGTAACGATGCAGAAGAAAACGCCGAGGGCCAGAGTTGATTGCATTTCGTTCTGTAGTGATGAGGCGGCGACATAACGAGCGACAGGTTCTCCGGTTGCGATAGCCCATGAAACAGGATATTCTTCATTAGAGAACGCGGAATTGAGATTTGATTTTTCCTTGAGTCCAGTTGAAGAGAGATTTTCAAAGGCAGACATATCGCGGTACAGTTCTTCTAATGCCTTTTCTACAATTGGAAATTGTTCGGGTTGTCGTAAGCCAAATCGCATGAGCATACGCTCATAACGAGGCGTGCTTCCATCAAGAGCCAGCATCGGATTTGCTGGATCAAGTGGTCTGTCTGGGATGATATAGAGAGCCAACATAGAGGGTGGAATTGCTGGTGTTGAATTAGTCTCAGGAATTCCATGAACTGAAATGAAACCAACAAGGAATCTCAGACATTCTTCATCATCAGTCATGGGTAGTCCAAAGTTTGAACGATTACATCCAACTCCACCTTCCGTGTCAGTAGAATCCCATCCTGCATTGACGAAAGGTGTGATATTGTTAGCCATTGAAAGGATAGCAAGGTCAACAAAACGATCATATGCGCTCATGTCAACATTTCCATCAGCAGAGATAGTGAATCTGTCAGGATCGGATTCACTGTGAATATTCATGTTGGCCCTTGTTTCAGCGATTGCTAAGTAGACTCTTGGGTCTATCACATCCCCTTCAATTAAAATTTCAGCGGGTTCTCCTTCTGAATAGAAACGTTCGTTGACTACATGCACTACAGTAGCAAAATCCGACTCCTCATCTAAGAAATCCTCCACCTTGAAATCACCTTCAAGGCCGAACATCAATGGGGCAGAGTAGGCTGATAGGAGCAACGCTGCTAGAATTACCAATGGTCCAGCAATAGCAGAAGTTTTTGCAACTCCCGCTAACCAATGACTTGGAATAAGATGTATCTTGTCTTTATCTTCATCAGGTAATTTTCCTTTTTCTTCTAACCAAAGGTCAATGTCAAGGCGAACTAATGGTGCCCACAATCCAGTAAGAACGAAAGCCGAACCAACTCCTAAAGCAGCCTCAAGTCCAAAGGAACGTAGAGCGGGAATATCAGATACAAAATTGGCAGAGAACGCGGCAATTGTTGTTACCGAGGTCAGTAGAATCGCTCTACCAACACGTGATAGTGAGGTGGAGGATGAACTTAGTGGGTCAAAACCATTCTTCCTTTCTTCTTTGTATCTATGCAGAACATGTAAACTATCATCTATACCAAGAGCAAGAATCAAAATTGGAAGTAGGTTTGAGAATTGACTTCTTTCTATTAATGGATGACCGATTGCTTTTGATGCTTCACCTACCCAACCAATTGATCCAAACATCCACAATAGACTGAGGGTTAATCCAGCCGAAACAATACCAACATCGGACCACCGACGTAGGCTTCCCCAAAGTAATACTATGACGATTAATCCCATTGCGGCGAGAAGTGTAATACTTTCTTTCAACTCCTTGTTTACTTCAATATTGATGCCTTCAGCAACTGCAATTGTTAGGGATAAATCATCTGACGCTCGCATTGAATGCTCAAGGGAAATAATTGCCCATTCCCAAGCGCATGGCCCTTCACCAGATTCTACCGAAGCTTGGCAGAATTCTTTATCATGCATCGGCGGTGTAGTTATCAATCGTAATCCATTCCATTCATATCCACTTTCAGCGCGTGCTTCAGCCCATTCAAATGTCCATCCTGCATCTTCAGCAGCACCGCGGTCAAATTGTATGAGTAACCAAGTTGAACTAGCAGACCAACGCCCTTTCTCCCATGATGCATTATTCCAAATTCCATTACCTACCAACGTACCTCCAACTGGCCCCAAAGTTCCATCTTCGGTAGCATGAAATCCTCTGTCAAGTGAAAGCCATCGTAGGAATATTCCACCACTCCCATTCACCATCCTTTGAGCCGCTAAATCAATATGGGCTTGGGTAATTCCCTCATCATCAAAAGTGAGGCATTCTAAGTCACCACAATCAGTCCAATTTGTACGAGGAGGAAGTAGTTCGCCGTAAGGGCTCATTGAAGGTTGTGTGAGTAAAGATTCTCCAGCCATAAAAGTTCGCACTTGGTCGGTTAAAGTTAGGACACCATGGAATTGTGTGAGGGTAACATCTGAGATAATCGGGCGGTAGAATTCAGAAATAGGGTCCGCCCTAGCCGCCTCTGCTTTGACATCAATTTCTTGCAGTACTGAAAGGTTGAGAATTCCACCTTTTGGTTGTGAAACACCCATCCCATCGCCGGAATAATCCGCAATTTCGTTGTTGTATTTAGTTGAGGGGTCATCGCCAACAAGTGTTTGGTCTCGTATGATTATTGCATATCCTGCAACTATTTCATTGCCCGGATATTCTTGGGTAATGACTTCACGTGCCTCAATTTCGGGCGAATCAAGATTGTATGCTTCCACATCAATTGGAGTAAGTGCCCACATCAATCCAGGCAGCATCAGAAGGGAAATGACAAAAATTGAAATGTGGAACAATTTTCGTTGTGGGACTAGAACTTCTGCGAGCTTTGAGAAGTCCCGCATCAATACCGCCTAGTCATTTGGCGGGGCTTTTTACTATTCAAATAAGCCGCTATAAAGTTCAATCAATTATCTCCACTCAGTCTGATAATGTGTACTAATTTACGAATCACATCAATAGTAAACCAGAAATTGAATGATTTTTACGGTTGAATCGAAGAATTAGAATTGAATTGGATGATATTGGTGGTATGTTGAATCCGACGTGCTTAATTAGGGGCGGCAAGTCGGCGAGTCCCCCATAGGGGGAAATGGAGGCATTACAATGCGCAGAACACATGGTAGCCGTCAGGGAACTCGTACAATTGCTAGTCGTAGTAAGAGTGATCGAGGTCGCCTGTTCATTAGGAGAGTTATGCATCCATACGAAGAAGGCGACAAAGTCGCAATCGTTATTGATGGTGGCCATCAAAAAGGAATGCCACATCGCAGATTCCAAGGTCAAACAGGGACAATTACAGGGAAGCAGGGACGTGCTTACGTCTTGGCAATTAAGGACGGAAACATGGCAAAAACCATTGTGGCCCGTCCCGAACACTTGCGTCCTTTGGAGTGAGGTGAATAACATGGGTGAGAAAACATACATTGATTATGCAACAGTTAGGGATGCACTTGAGAATGCTCAAGAGCGCCGAGGAGAGTTATCCTACGAACAGAACATGGCGCTTAACCACGCTATTTGGGCTGCAGGAGATTCACGCAATGGGATTGTCACAGAGACTAAAGTTTTCAATTCAATGCTCAAAGATCTTCTTGAACTTGATAAGTTAGCCGCAGCACCTGACATTGCTGCTAAAATTGCTGAAATCATTCCAGTCAATCCAGATGACGTCAAGGCAATACTTGCTTCAAGGCGTGTGGTAATGGATGATGATGAAGTTGAACATATTGTGACACTTGTTCGTCAACATGTTGGATATGAAGGTTGAAGGACGCTCAAAGCGGTTCCTTAAGTGACAGAACCTATTTCGCGAGGTTGAGTGAAATGCACGGTGGTGGGTATCGAGATAGTCGCGGCGGTGATGAACTACCATGGTCGCATGAGACGCATTGCCGAGTTCTTTCCCAAGAAGGAAGCGGTGCAGGTGGCGGAATAATCCATTGCATTACTGAACAACATTTGCACCTTATCAAAGCTAGAGCAAACCCAGGTTGTGGGGTTCTTGCACCCGGTCAAAAGTTAGAACTTCCAACAGAGGAGGAAAGTGAAAAAATAGCTATGGTTCTAGGCAAGGATAGATATCGTGAATTACCAAATCAAGCCCAAGCGGCAATTGTTAATGTGATGAAAGAGATACTTTCTGAAAATCCGAAGCCATGTATGGAATTTTATAATCGTGCAGGACCGGTATCTCTCAAGTTCCATGCTTTCCAATTACTACCAGGTATAGGGCAAAAGAAGGCAACACAGATGATGAAAAGCCGAATTAGCGCCGGATGGATGACATTTGAAGAGGTTGATGAAGCCTGCACAATAGATTCACTTCAACTCATCGTTGAGAGATTAGTTGAAGAATTGCAAGATCCTAAGATGGTGCCTAGCCTGCTCCAAAATGTTGTGCGTGTAGCGGAATAGTGGGACTATGTCATCAGTTGAGCCAAGCGACGGGATAGTGCGTGAGTTAGTTGACTTGTTACTTGATCGTCGATGGGCAGACAAAGAATTAGGACAACATTTCTTGGTTGATGAAAAGGTCCTTCAAGTGCCGATTAAACTATCAAAAGTTGACTCAAACTCTCATGTATTGGAGGTAGGTCCAGGACCGGGAACACTTACTCATTTTCTTCTATTATCTGGGGCGAGAGTGACAGCGATAGAAATTG
The DNA here is from genome assembly GCA_014384685.1 of Methanobacteriota archaeon. Next base: position 1,533 of record JACNFL010000141.1, on the reverse strand, counting down.
ACAATATAGCGATTGAACATCTACATCGAGTACACGCTGAAGCAATTGAAAGCGGCCAACTTAACCTAATAGAAGGAGATGCATTGAACGTTCAGTGGCCACAGGATTTGACCGATGTCGTTTGTAACCCTCCGTATCAGATTTCAAGTCCTTTGATTGCTAAAATTGACAATTGGCAGGAGAATGCAAAACGGCAAGGGACCAATCAGTTGAAATCAGTAGTCTTACTTTTGCAAGATGAATTTGCTAGCCGGCTAGCGATGGAATTTGGATTAGCGTCACGCGGCCCGCTTGGAATCAATACAGCCCTGAATTGGTTGGTTTCCTTGGAGATGAAAGTGCCAGCACATTGTTTTACACCACATCCCGAAGTTCAAAGTAGATTAGTATTGATGACGCCGCATGATTTGCGTACTGAAATTGGAATTGATGTCGAATATCGACTGGTGAAGAGAATGGTTTCCCATGCCTTTGCGCAAAGACGTAAAAAAATGCGAAATCGTTTGAAACGGGTTCCAAGAAAAATTGAACGAGTCCCAAATTGGAATCGCGAGAGATGGGTTGAGGCAGTTAACCACCTTCTTTCAGATGTAGAAAACGCTGTATTAGAGGATGGTTGGGAAGATTTTAGACCTGAGGATTTGGAAGTTGAAGAGTGGCTTTTACTAGCTCAAAGGTTAGAGTATTTTAACCAACAATTCAACGAATGAATGGTATCACGCAATTCTTGATAAAACGGGGGGTTCAAAGCGGACCCCCGGCTCCGGTGTCATCGGGGGGGATGCCGTATGGCAAAGAAGGACACCTATCTAGCACTCTTGAGACGTGGGGTTGACGAAGTAACTGCTCAGACTTTAGCTGACGCTGGATTGACTATTGGTAAACTCAAAGAGATCACAGAAGCACAATTAGTTGGTAATTATGGCCTAAAAGAAAAGATTGCTACATCAGTAATTGAAGTAATCAAATCGGGGCCTTCAGGTTCAGGTTCTGAAAAATACCTCTCTAAAGTTTTGTCGTCTCCCCAAAAATTGGACCGCATTGACAAACAGCGATTACGCCGGCAACAGAAGGATTACTTGTCTGAAATCATTGAGCAGAAGGAGCGAGTCAGAGAGGCAAAGGTCGAGGCCTTCCGTAGAGAGAAATTAGTGATGATTCGTCTTGGTAAAAGCATTGAACTAATTTGCAAGTTGGAAAACAACTTGGATGAAGAGGGCAAAAATGAGATGCGCTCTAAGATAAATGACCAACTAGAAACTAGAGGATTAGAAGCCGCTAGAGATCACGAACTCCTCGATTTGACTGGTACTCCCCAAGATATTGCTGACTTCCGTCGAAAGGTGGTTCCTGTTCTATGCCTGTATGCTTGCCCAGAATGTGGTGAAGAAATAGATCCTGTAAGTGGTAATCTCAACCAAGATGACCCAGAGGGATGGAGTTACATCTGTTGGGATTGTGAAACTGAATTCAGCGCTAGCATGGTTGACAGAGTGGAATCATTCCTCAATAATGGGAAGCGAATTTCAATTG
>JACNFL010000170.1 GCA_014384685.1 Methanobacteriota archaeon | reverse complement strand
AGCGCAGTTGTCGTAAACATAATTGTTTAATCCGATTGAAGTCCAAGAGATTCCACTATAATATTCTAAGAACATCAAAGTTGAAAGTGATAACAATAGCAAAGAGAAAGCAAAGATAAGAATACGGATGTATTGAGAGATTTCTTCTCGCTTTGATGGTGGGCTTGCCCATGCTAGGAACAGGAATACAAATCCTGCTACTATTGGTCCAAGAGTCAGCAGTGTCAATGGATTACCAAACATCATCAAATCCACTCAAATCACCCCCCATAGCAATATTAGAATGCTAAACATTCCAATCACAGCAACTAGAATGTAATCCGATGCACTACCAGTAGTAGCCTTACGAACATCCCTACTTATCTTCTGACTACCATATTCAATGCCTTTGATTGCACCATCAATGACATTAGTATCAAACCAGGTTAAAGCCTGTGAAAGAGGAATGACTGTCTTTGATATCGCCCACTCATATATTTCATCAAAGTAAAGGCGACGATGCAATGCATCTGCCAAACCAGAGTTTGCTAATTCATCAACATTAGCGCGGCCGAATTTAGATGAAAGCGGTGGAATCCAAGAAATTAGTTGTGGTGCTCTATCTCCGTCCTTCAATTTGCCACCATGAATGCGCATTGCCATTGCTGGCCCAACAATTAGTGAAATTGTAATAGTAATCCAAGTCACCATGAATAAGAATGCATCAGTTGGTAAGAAAGCATGCACAAGTGTTTCAAGAATTGCCAAAACAATTCCATGCTCATGAATAAGCGTACCTAATGCCTCTGCTTCACCAAGCCAATGTGTTGCTCCAAGAACTGCTAATGCAAATCCTCCTAGAAGTGAAATGACACTCAAGGTCAATAGTGGAGTTGGAATCCATGGTGTCTGTTCCTCAACGTGGTCAGCAAATTCCGTCTTTGGCTTGCCAGCAAAAGTCATCATCCACATTCGTGTCATGTAAAATCCAGTCATGCCAGCAGTTAGTAAAATCAGAAATGCTGGAATCAGTAACTCAGTACCACCGTGTAATGCCGCAGCATTCCAAGTTACAGCAACAATAACTTCATTTGACCCGAAACCACCAATCAACGGTAAGCCGATAATGGAGGCTGAACCACTTGCCATTGCCGCAGCAGTAACCGGCATATTACCAGCCAAACCACCCATGTTTCGCATATCTTGTGGGTCGAAGTCGTCGTGATCTCCTTCACCATGTGCTAAATGATGGTGAGCGTGATGCATCTCGTGAATCACCGAACCAGACGCCATGAACAGCATACCTTTCGCCATTGCGTGGTTAAACAAATGGAACATTGAAGCGCCAAAAGCGATTACTGCGGCGTGGTGTTCGCCGTGGTTGTAAAACCAGAGTGCAACACCAAGTCCAGTGAAAATATACGCTAATTGACTCATAGTTGAGTATGCTAATACCTTCTTGATATCGGTTTGAACAAACGCAATCAAGGCAGCCATAAAGGCTGTAATTCCACCAATCCAGGCGATTAATACAGCGACATCAGACAATCCTTCAACACCGTGGCCATGAGATGTAACGTCAAAGAATGGCACAAATCTAGCAACTAGATAGAGGCCGGCGTTAACCATTGTTGCCGCGTGAATAAGAGCGGATACAGGAGTTGGTCCTTCCATAGCATCAGGAAGCCACACGTGTAGTGGGAACTGAGCGCTTTTACCGACTGCACCGATGAAGAGCATGATTAGTGACCAGCGTAGCATACTAACATCGACAGAACCACCTATTGATGGATCAGCAAAGATAACTGCAAACTCTAGAGATCCATAGATATCGTACATCATTAGCAAACCAATGAGGAGAAATACATCTCCAACTCTTGTTGTCAAGAATGCTTTCTTAGCTGCGTACGCGGCACTTGGTCTCTCGTAGTAGAAACCAATCAGTAAGTATGAACAAAGCCCCATTATCTCCCAGAAGATAAACAACCAAAGGAATGAATCTGCTAGAACCATTCCTAGCATACCAGCAGTGAAAAGAACAAACTGAGCATAGAAGCGATGGTTGCGGTCTTTGTTTACTGGATCAGTATTCATGTATCCAATTGAGAACCAACAAATTAGGAAACAAAGGAATGATGCTACAAATAGAAGCATAATTGAAACGTTGTCAATCCAAATACCAACACCAATTGAATTGCTAATCTGTATGTGCACCCAATCTCCAGCAGCATCTTGGCCGATGGTGTCAAAACTGAACCAATTAAACAATCCCCACTCAAGAGGTTCATGGAAACTAGCGCCTTTGGTAAAGAACTCAATGGCTAACCAGATTGTCAACGAAAGCGAGATTGCTAGAGTACAAAGAGCAATTATTCCCCCTTCTTTGAACTGATCTCTCCACCATCCTTCTCCGTTAGATAATTGCCCAACAATTGCAATCACTGGGAACACAGCAATTGGCAATAGAGGAATCAAGAAGGCTGAATCGAGAGCAGTGTATGGAGTGCCCGTCATGAACTCTCCAAGGAATATGCGCAAGAATGGGTATAGCAAGAATATCCCAATAATTGGGAGGAAACGCATTTCTGAGGTTTTTGTATCCGACATTGAAATTCCTCCTCAGTGCTTTAACAGCGTAACCTCATCCAAATCGATGGTTTCTCTAGTTGAGAACACCGCCAGGAATATAGCTAGCCCAACAGCCACTTCAGCAGCCGCAATTGCAATGGCAATTCCAGTGTAAACCCACCCGGTTACGTCACCATAGTGCAGAGCACCAGCGACAAAATTGAGATTGACTGCATTGAGCATTATCTCAATACACATTAGAACAATAATTCCATGCTTGCTGGTGAACACTCCCATCAAGCCAATGCAGAAAAGAATCGCTCCTAGGCTTGCAAGATACATTGGTGGAATCATTGTTCACCCTCCTGTTCCCAAAGTAAATTTTCAATTCTCTCATCTCTAACTAGGTAAGATGCTCCAATCATTGCCATTGAAAGTAGAATTCCTAAAACAATTACAGGGAGAGCCCAATCGGTCAACATTGCACGGGAGAATTCAAAGGTATTCAGACCAATTGTGCTTGAACTTGTATCCCACATTGAATGGTACACAATCATCGGTAGTAGTAGAGCAAGTATTCCAGCCACCATTAGACGAGCAATATGGTCAATCAAACGCATTAAGCATCACCTTCCTGAATGGTTCTACGTGCTAACATTATTCCGAAAGCGAATACCAACATTACACTACCAAGATAGACTAAAATCTGAATTGCCGCAAGCAATTCAGCACCTGCAAGAATGAAAACACCAGCAATAGCCATGAAACAAACAATCAGCCAAAACATCGAGTGGGCAATTCGCTTGGCATAAATTGTTCCAAGAGAACCAATAATTGACAAGAAAGCAAAAATTGCGAATGCAACATGCTCAAGTAAATCTGGCATCATCTTCCTCAAGCCTCCGCTCTAGCCTTTGCCCTTTCTCGCTTTTTCAGTTCTTTTTCAGCACGCTTTACTAGTTCAGCATCCACTCTCTCTTGGTGAACAGATGGGAGAACTCTTGTTCTATCTGCGCCATACCACAAATCTTGACGGGAATATCCCGACATACCATCATATTCATTGGTCATGAAAAAGGATTCAAACGGACAGGCTTCCATGCAAAGTCCGCAGAACATACAACGACCCATGTCAATGCGGCCCGACATGATGTCAACTTCTGCTGGCGCCAAATCGGTCATTGGAACTTCTTCCATTCCACCACCATCCCAACGCACTGTTGCATTCTCACCAGTGATATCGATAACAGAACCAAAATCATATTCTTGTGGCACTGCATTATGTTCAAGAATTAAATTATGATCAGAATTGTCAACCTCGTTGCGACGAGCAGCCATGCCACCAACTTCTAACTCAGTTCCCATACCATGCCACTCATCACCCTCTTCGGTGGTATCAAGAACATTCACTCTCGTTTCACTTTCCATGTGTAAGCAACTGTTTGGACAAGCTTTCACACACGCTTTACAAGCGGTACAGGTTTCCCAAATCACACCGATTCTACCATTGTAATTACCTGGTACGAAAAGCCATGGCTCAAGATCTTCAAGTCTCTCGTAAGGATACATTACAGTAACTGGGCGCTCAATATACGGCACTAGCGAAGATGTTTCACGGTCTGCAGCATATATCTTACCAACACTAGGGTGATTCTCTCCAAGTCGGGCAGCAGTCCCCTCGTCAATCATTTGCTTCTCTTGCGCGTGGTATGCAGGTGATGTACCGTGAGCGGCTAAAAATCTGTGACTTCCAACATACGGGATTGTTCTCAATGCCGCCTTCAAAGCCATCCACATTGGTCTAATGACCATATTGCGGAAATTCGGTTGTGCGTGTGGGTGAAATGGCATACTTACTTCCTCCTATTACCTATCATGGCTCCTTGGTGAGGCTGGACCCTTTGATTCGGTGTAAACCGAATACGGTCTTATCCTGCCTTCCATTGCTGATTTATCTTCATCCATTCCAAGAATGATGAAGAGTATTAATGCGATAGCGGTAATTAATCCTGGAATGAGTAATGGCCATTCATCGCCTGGCCAAATTGAAAGACGGAGCCAAAATGCGATTGCCAAATTAACTAGTGACAGTGGCAATAACCAACGCCATCCAAATTCAAGAATTTGGTCTGATCTAACACGGTGTAATGAGGCTCGAATCCAAACGAATATTGCAAACATGAACCATGCTTTGAACAATAGCCACGCAGTTGGTGGTATCGCTGAAATGAATACTAATGGCATAGGGGCTAGGAGAACAGGGAATTCACTTCGTAGCCCAATAGCTAAACCAATCAGTCCTACACCAATTACACCAAGAATTAGGTCTTGATTAGGGATAATTCCAACAATTGTATCCCCAAAGGGCATTTCCCATGCACCAAGGAAAAATATCGCAAAGAGCAAACACGCAGCATAGCACCGTAGATATTCACTTGCAAACATCAAGCCCCAACGCATTCCGCCATATTCAGTCCACCAGCCTTCAACAAGTTCTGCTTCAGCCTCTGGCATATCAAACGGAATTCGTTCAACCTCAGCAACCATTGTAATCAAGAATAATGCCGCACCAAGAGGCAATAGGAAAATATTCCATACACCCGATGAAATTTGGAATTCTGCAATCTCAATGATGTTCAATGACCCTGAAATAACTGCCAAAGAAAGAACTGTTACTAACAACGGAATTTCATACGCTGTCAGTTGAGCCGCTGAGCGGATACCACCTAGCAGAGTATACTTGTTGTTTGATGACCAGCCAGCAAAGAAAACTCCAAACGGAGCGATACCAAAAATTGCCATCAAGAACAATAAAGAAAGTTCGGGATTTGCTGAATAAATATTGGAACTCAGAGGTATGAAAGCAAAAATCATCACTGTAGATGTGATGATAATGAATGGTGCAACCTCAAAAATGAATTTGTCAGCTTTTGCTGGAACCATCCATTCCTTGGTCATGAACTTCATACCATCTGCAACATTTTGAATCATACCTGGTAACAACCACCAAACGCCATGATAACCTCTATCCTTAGTTCTGTGAACCGTTTCGTATTCAGAAGCGTTTCCAGCTTTATCGTTTAGAAGATTGTTTAACCATCGAATTGGTTTTCCTGTACCAAATGGTAAATCATCATACCAATCAGCGTGTTCACCACCTTCACCAACCCACAGTGAACGAAGGGCCATAGTTGCTCCACGGCGATCCATTATACGAGCGAAGAATTTTCTCTCAATCCAAAGAAGGGCAAGAATTGTACCCATGATGGTACCAAAAACCGTTACCGCCATGATGCTTTCAGTCATGACAGAAGCGACACCATCTGAATATTCATGAAACCGTGTTTGACCAACTGTGGCCTCAGCAATCATTTGAGTTAAATCGCCAACCCATGTACGAAAAACTACCCAATCTTCCATGATGCCACCTCACCTATCAGTCTCCCCAATACATGGGTCGAAAGAACCCATGATTGCTGGAATATCAGCCACTTTGTGACCAATCATGCATTTCGCGGCATAAGGAATTGTAATGAACATAGGTGAGCGGATTGAAATCCTGTAAGGATGCTTCCCACGTTGCTCACCGCCACCTGCAAGATAGAACATAGATTCACCTCTACTATCCTCAAAGTGATGGAATCCTGTCTTTCCTTCTTCAGCACGCTCACGCGCCTTTGTAAGAATCATAGGGTCGCCTTCGGTGTAATGAGTTTCAGCACCACCAGGCATCTTGTCAAGAGCATCCAAACACATGCGTGCACTTTGGCGCATTTCGTCTACACGCACGCGATAGCGGTCGTAGCAATCTGCTCCCTTGATTGATGGACGCTCGACTGAAACATCCCAATCGAGTTCATCATATACAGAATAGGGGTGTGCCCAGCGAATATCGTAATTGACTCCACCAGCACGAACATTTGGCCCGGTAACACCGTGGTTGACCATCTCTTCGGGCTTTGCGTATCCCACACCTTGGGTACGGACTAGGAATACTGTACTCTCATCAAGCATCTGTTCTGTTTCCTGTATTCGGTCAAGGAATAAATTGAGTTTAGCACGTGCTCGCATTGCAAACCCAATTGGAAGGTCTCTCTTGACACCCCCAATTCTTGGGAAATTGTAGTGCAATCTTGAACCACCGAGTTCTTGAAGTAAATCCATCATCATTTCTCGCTCTCTCAAGCACCAAACGAAGGCAGTTAGGTTGCCAATATCTGGACAGAATGCTCCAAGCCACATCAAATGCCTGGCAATCCTTTGCATTTCAACTGCAATTCCTCTGATGTATTCAGCCCGGGCTGGAACTTCAACTTCCAACAACTCTTCAGCTG
>JACNFL010000267.1 GCA_014384685.1 Methanobacteriota archaeon | reverse complement strand
TACATCATCCAATTTGACAAACTTTCTCTAAGTTCTGGAAGTCCTGCCGCAGGTGGGTAATTTGTTTGATTTTGATGAACTGCAGCTGCTAATTCATCAGTAAAAGAATGAGGAACTTCAAACTGTTCTGGTGAAAAGTCTCCGACTGTGAAGGCTGTTACTTGTTTTCCTTCAGCCTTCATTTTTTTGACTTGGGTTGCTATTGAAAGAATCCTACTTCTCTCAATTCCATTTGCCAATTCAGACAGGTACCATTCGCCATTTGACCCCGTCATAGCCCTCTTGGAACTGATGCAGCCTTTAGACTAAACCATCGGGAATGCTGAAATCAATCATTCGCCCCGACAATATTCATGGGTCAGTGGGATGCACTTCATACTAGCATTCTGGAGGGTATTCCCGAAACTCTACCAGAGCATCCCGTATTTGACAAAAATGTTGACCACGCGCCCATTCGTAGAGATATTCTAACACCAAAAGAGAAGCAATTAGCCTTGAAAAATGCATTGCGTTACTTCCCTTCCTCTCAACATGAGGTGCTAGCACTAGAATTTGCCAACGAACTAGATACTTATGGCCGTATTTATATGTACAGATTTAGACCAAATAAGAGCCAAATTAAAGCACACCCAATTTCAGCATACCCAGCAAAATCACAACACGCTGCTGCCATCATGTTAATGATACAAAATAATCTGGATGAACGTGTGGCGCAATTTCCTCACGAATTAATTACCTATGGTGGTAATGGTTCAGTTTTCCAAAATTGGGCACAATATCGATTGACAATGAAATATTTGTCTCAAATGACTAATTCTCAAACATTAGTGATGTATTCAGGCCATCCTTTGGGATTATTTCCTTCAAGTGAAGAATCACCACGGGTTGTGGTAACAAACGGAATGGTAATTCCGAACTACTCTTCCCAAGAAGAATATGAGAAGTATAATGCTCTTGGAGTTAGTCAATATGGGCAGATGACTGCCGGCTCTTACATGTACATTGGACCCCAAGGTATTGTTCATGGTACGACGATAACTTTACTCAATGCTGGGAGAAAGTATCTCAACCTCACTGGAAATAATGGCATATCAGGCAAGACCTATGTGACCAGTGGATTAGGTGGTATGAGTGGCGCCCAGGCCAAAGCAGCAGTTATCGCTGGGGCTTCGTGTATTATTGCTGAAATCAACCCTGCAGCCGCCAATAAACGGCATGAACAAGGGTGGCTTGACGTCGTTGTGCAGGATATTGATGTTGCAATCGATAAAATGGTTGAGTCAGCGGCTAATAATATTGCAATTAGTATTGGATACGTGGGCAATATTGTAACTCTATGGGAACGGCTTTGTGAAAGAGGAATTAGAGTTGATTTAGGTAGTGACCAAACTTCCCTACATAACCCGTGGCAAGGTGGTTATTATCCAGTACAAATCGGGTTTGATGAAGCAAATGTAATGATGGTAGAAGAACCAACAAATTTCATGCAACTTGTCAAAGAATCACTATGTAGACATACAATTGCAATTAATGAAATGTGTTCTAATGGAATGCAATTCTGGGATTATGGAAATGCATTTTTACTTGAGGCAAGCAAAGCAGGAGCTGATATTCTAGAGTCAGATGGTTCGTTTAGGTACCCCTCTTATGTTGAAGATATCATGGGTCCGATGTGTTTTGACTATGGCTTTGGTCCATTCAGATGGGTTTGTACCTCTGGAGACTCAAAAGATCTTATTCAAAGTGATTCAATTGCCATAGAAATTCTTTCAAATATGGCTCAAAATAGCCCACCTGACATACAACAACAAATGTTGGATAATGTAAAATGGATTGAAGAAGCAGATTCCAACAAAATGGTTGTTGGTTCTCAAGCTAGAATACTATATGCTGATGAACAGGGCAGAAGGAGAATCGCAGAAGCATTCAACAACGCCATTTCTACTGGCTTGATTTCAGCACCTATTGTCTTAGGGCGTGATCATCATGACGTTTCGGGAACGGATTCACCATACCGGGAAACAGCGAATATCAAAGATGGTTCAATGTTTAATGCGGATATGGCAGTACAGAATTTTGTCGGCGACTCATTTAGAGGAGCCACTTGGGTCAGTTTACACAATGGAGGAGGAGTTGGTTGGGGTGAAGTCATTAACGGCGGATTCGGCCTTGTCCTAGACGGTACTGAACAGGCTTCGATAAAGTTGAATTCTATGCTTAATTGGGATGTAAATAACGGAATCGCTAGAAGGGCATGGGCAAGAAATTCCGGCGCACTGACTGCAGCACAAAGGGCTATGGAAAGAGATTCAACCCTTGATATAACCATTCCAAATATCGCAGATGACGATTTAATTTCTGGATTCTTTACAGAATAATTGTTCAGTAATCCTTTGAGTAGAATTATTACCCCAAGCGAAGTCGGTTAAAACATGGATTTAGTGCTAGATGGCAACCATCTGTCAATTGCAGATGTTGAATCTGTTTCTAGAAGAAATGTCAAAGTTTCTGTTAGTGATGAAGCCTGGCAAAGAATACACAATTGCAGAGAGATGATTCAGAAGAAAATCGATGCACATGAAGTGATGTACGGGGTTACCACTGGTATTGGGGAATTTAGTGAGGTCGTTTTATCACCTGACGAACTGCAATCATTTCAAAAATTCTTAGTTTACTCTCACGCTGCTGGTATTGGAGAACCAATGCCAAGTGAGGTTGTTCGTGGTGCAATGCTTGGTCGGATTAACGTGCACTGCCACGGCAATTCAGGTGGTAGGGCTGAATTAACACAATTACTAATTGATATGCTAAATCAAGGAGTTACACCAGTTGTTGCTAGCAAAGGTTCAGTCGGTGCATGTGGAGACCTCTCTCCAATGTCACAAATTGCGATGACAATGATGGGAGAGGGGGAGGCCTTCTACCAAGGGCAAAGGATGGCCTCTACGGAGGCTTTGCAATCAGCAGGTCTAGAGCCATTAACCCTAGAAGCCCGTGATGGATTAGCAATTATCAATGGCAGTAACATGCTGACGGCTATGGCGGCATTGACACTATGTGATGCCATTAGATGGTTGAAATACCACGATATCTCAGCAGCAATGACTCTTGAAGCATTAAATGTCAATATGACTCCATATGACAATCGTCTTCACGAGTTACGTGGTTTTGCAGGTTCTATTGATACTGCTAATAATTTACTTCGCTTGACTGCTGATTCTGAGATATTAGCATCTCCTGGCAAAAAAGTTCAGGACGCATATTCATTAAGATCTACCCCACAAGTAATTGGTTCTCTAAAAGATGCCATAAAGTATGCAATAACTCAAGTGGAAATTGAATTAAATGGCGTAGGAGATAACCCCGTTTTCCTTGTAGATGAAGAGAGAGTTATCACCGGAGCAAATTTTCAAGGCACTCCTGTTGCCCTTCCTATGGAGATGGTAGGTGTTGGGCTCTCAATGGGGGCTGTTCTATCCGAAAGAAGATTGAATCGATTGACAAACCCTGCTTTATCTGGGGGATTACCACCGTTCCTAACCGAACAACCGGGATTACATTCTGGATTAATGGTAGCACAATACACTGCTTGTGCACTTGTTGCAGAAACAAGGATTCTATCTCACCCCGCTGCTAATCAAAGTATTCCCGCTGCTGCTGACCAGGAAGACTTCGTCAGTATGGGTATGACGACCACCCAAAAAACTAGACAGATTATGGAAAATTGTTTTGGCGTGTTAGCAATTGAAATGATTGCTTCTTCTCAAGCAATTGATATTAGAGGTGGTGAAGCTGGAAAAGGAACAGCGATTGCTCATAATATTATTCGCCAAAGTATTGACCATTTGGATGATGATAGAGCACTGTTCCCAGACCATGATACAATGGTTGAAATTCTACAATCTGGTTCAATGATAAATGCGGTAGAAGATGAAATCGGGCCAATTAATTGAGAATTATCTAGCCTCAGCTAATAATTTTTGAATCTCAGATTCAACTTCATCCAGTCCTGTTAATTGCATGATTCGGAAATGAAGTTTGGTGGCAGAGGTAGTAAATCCTAACTGCTCTAATTCTCTAATTCTCCTTTCACACTCAGTTGCCCGGCGTACTTTCTCCTCAAATGCAAAATATCTTTGATGCCTGACAGTTCTATCGTTAACGAGAACCACGGGTTCTAATTCACTAACATCAAAACCCATGCCTTTCCATTGTTCAAGACGCCGTTGAAGAATTGCCCTTGACAGGCTTTTTTCTGGGATACGACTCAATACGACAAATCCAGGCTCAACTTCTATGGCTAAACTATCATCAATTTCACTTTCATCATCAATTTCTTCCAATCCTATTGTTGAATTATCTTCAAGTGTTACATCTTGAATAGGCTCAGACGTATCATCAGAAGTATTCTGCTCAGTGATACTAAAATTGGGTGCTTCGCGTCTGATTTTTGCTACTTGTGTGGATTCAAATGCTAAAGGCGAATATGGTAGGACTAAAGTCCAATTTGTATCCACTAATTCATCAGCAAGAGATTGTACAAAATGGATTAATGAATCAAATCCATGTAAATCTGCTAAATATTCCACAGCATCTAACCAAATAATACCTGAATCAGATGAAATTGTAGAATTTAAGAAGTGATTTATTTTCTCTAAAGCAGGATCAATTGCATATTTATCTTGACGGTTCGTAACCCAATGAAATCTAATGGATTGTAGATTTATCCAGCGTGATAGCCGAGTTGGTGCAAGACGGGATAAAACAAGTAACGTACGGTCTTTAGCCGCCATCTGTTGTAACCATACATAACCCTCTCTGGGATCATCTAACTGGATACCATATACTCGCGACGAGCCAGGTGGCCATGCAGCAGTCATCGTCCCCAATAGGACACTCCGCACTACCTGTTATTGACGCCTTCGGCGTAACTAACAAAATATGCGCTGATAGAGAATAATTCCATATTATCTCATGAACCATTATATTGTCAACTAGTTTGGAAAGTTTGAAGGCGAGAGCAATGCCCAGTGAAGAAGATGAAGCAACAGAGCATATTGATACCGCTCAATGTGGTGCATGTCAGGAAGAAATCCCAGCAGATTCGGAGAGTTGCCCCAAGTGTGGTGTATCTTTTTCTGGTGTAAAAGAAGTTGATATGGGAGAATGTGGTTCTTGTAAAGCAATTGTATCACTTGATTCCAAATCTTGCCCAAATTGTGAGATAGCATTTGTATTGGATGATTTGCTTCAATCTGTAAATTCTTGGATGAAAGCCGAGGGATTATCTGTTGATGATGTATTTGGCAAATGGGATGATAACGACGATGGAGTACTTTCTGGATATGAAATCAAAATGGGATTAATTGAAGCTGAAATTGCTGTCCTTCCCAAAAATGAGATTGAACGATTCATACACCAATTAGATTTGGATAATGATTCAAGGATTTCCCTTACTGAATTAAACACTGCATTAATGCTTGATGACGATGATGCTGATGAGGAAATGGATTCCTCAGAAGATTCTGATGATGTAGAATCAGATAGTGATTCAGACGGCGATGAAGGCGAATCGGATGACGATGACTCTGATGATGAATCGGATGATGGTGGCGATGACTCCGATGATGAATCTGAAGACGATTCAGATGATGATGAATCGGATGATGGTGACGATGACTCTGAAGAGGGGGATGAATCTGACGATGACTCTGATGATGATTCGAAAGATGAGGATGATTCTAGCGACGATTCTGAAGAAGATGATACCGACGATGACTCTGATGATGAAGACGAATCTAACGATGAGGAAGAAGAGTCAGATGATGATTCGGAAGACGATGATGAAGACGAATCGGATGACGACTCTGATGATGAATCAACATTAATTGACGAACTGTCAAAACTTGTAAGAGAGTCAGATGATAATATAAAATCAAGTTTTAATGATTTTGATTCTAATAAAGATAAAAGAATTTCTGGAAAAGAATTCAGAGAAACAGTTGAAAAATACTTCAGCGATTCATTTGATGAAAATAAAATTAACGAATTAATGGAAGCACTAGACGAAGATGAAGATGGTACGATTGACCTAATTGAATTTGTAGATGGTATTGAATATCCAGATGCAGTGAAAGAAACAATTGAAGAAAAGAAAAAACCCGAGGGGCCAACTGATACACAGATATGGTTGATGAGAAACGAGGAAAACCTTTTCCCAATTGGTTGGAGTGTAGCTGGATTAACACTAATTATGTCTGTTATCAATGTTTATGGATTCTTTTCAACACTATTTAGTTGCGATGAAGGGAATAATGCATGGCTCCTCAATAATGAATGGTGTGCCAATCATACGAAGTTGAATATACTCAATATTTTCTCACCAAGTGACCCTGCATCATGGAGTGAAAGTGGTTCATGGGGTATTCCAGACATAATGTTGGTGTTAATCTTAGTAGCATTAATCGGTGGCTCTATTTGGTTCCGTTCCGTTGTAAAGGGTTGGAAACTTGAGTACCGAAAGAAGAATACTTCTGATGATTCAGAGGATGAAGAATCTGATGAAGATGAGGATTCAGAAAACGATGATGAAGAAGAGTCGGATGACGGCGATGAGGATTCAGATGACGATGATGATGAATCCGATGATGAAGAAGCGGATGAAGATGATTCTGATGATGAAGATGAAGATGATGACGATGAAGATGATGATGATGCTGAAATTGAAGTAGGTTCTAAGGTCGGTGTTGACCATGAAGGAGAGGAATGGCATGGTGAAATTATCGAATTTGATGAAGATGATGATGAAGTTCTAGTCAAGGACGACGATTCAGGGGAAGAATACTGGGTACCATTTGATGCCTTGTTCGTGGATTGATGTTATGGTAGACGCACTATCAAAATTTGACAAGTTAGTGCAATGTCCTG
>JACNFL010000250.1 GCA_014384685.1 Methanobacteriota archaeon | reverse complement strand
CCATGGTCTAGCCAGCGCGCCGCAGAAGCTTTTGATGTGAGTGAAAATGAAATTTTAGAGGCGCTTGCGGCTCTAACTTCAAGGGTCCCACACAATATTTATGTGCACTATAATGATGGTGCAATCCGCGTTTCTGCCGAATAATATTAATTATTCAGAGGTGTTATTTGACCCACCCAATTTTTTTGAAAGGTATACCATTCCTGTAACATAAGCCACCCAAAGCACCACTTCAAGAAGTGCTGGATTTCCATTCCAACCGAAGAGTGCCTTGAAAATACCACCAATTACACCTTTTTCATGTAATGCGGGATAATTCCCCGATGCTGCATCAGCATCACTGACATCAGGATTAACATCCCATATGTGTTCAACTACAATGGGAGCAGCCCCCGCTTCCTGCAATTCATGGAATCCATGAGCAACCAAACCTGCTGCAAACAGAATTAACAAAACATTTGTGACTTTGAATAATTTTTTGATATCAACTTCCAAACCTTTCTTGAAGAATCCGAAAGCCAAGACTGAAGCCATCAAGATGCCTATCAACACCCCAAGTATTGCGCCGCTACCCTCAGTCCCAGCACCGATGAAAATGACTGTTTCACTACCCTCACGCCAAACTGAGAGAAAAGAAATCATGAACAGGCCAGCCCCCTGTTTGGTGCGGTAAGCCTCGTCCGCCCATTCTTCAAGTTCCGCTGCAGAGGGGTGACGGATGAAGTGAATTATTACTGCGGTAAGAAGTGCTGCTGCTGTTAGTTCAAGAATCCCTTCAAACATTGCTTCATGCTCATTGAATGATTCAACCCCACCCCAAATCCATGCAAAAAGAGCAGCCACCACAAGGCTGGCTAAGATTCCAGCACCGACTCCTTTCCAAATCCAATTTGCTAGATCACCACGTTCGCTACGTGCTAACCAGGTAAGCAAAACCCCGATAATAAGAGCGGCTTCAACTGCTTCTCTAAAACCAATTAATCCACCCGCCCAAATGTCGGACCACAAGAAGTCGGATGCCATGGAGTTGCACGGTTTAGGTTGCCCTAATAAAGATTAGGTTGCCCTAAACTTTCAAAATCATTTGATGTGAAAACACGATTAAATTAGAATCCTTATTTTTACACTGATAACCACTCATCAACATAAGATTGTGCGCCGGGATTTCCTAAAAATGGGTCTGGCCCCATCTTGATAACAGTAAGAAGATGTATCTCGCCACCCCAAGTTGGTATCCAAACTGTAATCATCTCTCCAGAGGGGTGCATTCCAAACAAATCGAGCATGATATCATCATGGGTATACAGAAGATTAACATCACCATAATCATGGACCACCCCTCCATGAATTGGTGAAAGTGAAAATGCATTTGGTCCTGTCCAATCGTCCATCAGTGATGCGGCTTCCTGAAACCTATCCTCCTTAGCCCCACTAACATCTGAAACAAACTTCACACCTTGTGGCGCCAGCATTGGATTCAAAACACCTGGAACTTGTAAATGAGTTTCAACCACAATCGCTCCATCTGCTAAAATCCAAATGTATTGCTCAGATGCTGGCCAAGGTGGTGCGTTCTCTTGTTCTTCACTTAGTGGAGGCCCCCATACTTCTTCGCCAATTGGAGTACTTGGAGGAATAAATCCAGCTAATAAGTGGATTATCAATACAAATACGATAGCAAGTGCCCTTGCGTTACTCCGTTGTTGCCACTCACGGCGTTGTTGTTCACTTCTGGCTGCTAAAATTGCTGTTATGACTGAGCCACCAACCAACACCATCCAAATTCCAAGCGGAATCAGCCATAGAAACAGCAGACATAACAGTAAACCAGCAATGTAAGGATCTGCGCGCAACCAATCGCTGAAAATAGCTTCTGGATGCTTCTCTTGCCATTGACTCCACTGCCACACTAAAATGAGCACAAACGGTGCAAGCCAAGTGAGTAGTGAAAAGAGCAGAGTCATCGCCTTCAAGCCGATGTAAGAGGCGGGTGGCATAAACCTCTTTGCAGTCATTAGAGCGAGGCGGCACTTTTGAGAACATGAGCCATCATTCAGATTCATGAGCGGAGGTGAGCCAGTGCTACAACTCTCCGAAGTCACTTTTCGCTACCGCTTACCAAACTGGCCAAAGCCTTGGTTGAAAAAACTCGGTGCAGGTATTCACAAAGTCAATTTGGATGTACATTCTGGCTCAATTTTGGGACTCATCGGACCAAACGGCGCAGGGAAAACCACGCTATTGCACACCATTGCTGGGCTTCACGGACATGACTCGGGAAATGTGCGCCTTGCTGGCCAAGACAGAGAAATGTTAGGTTGGGCAAATGCTCAACGCCATATCGGGTTAATGCCAGAGAGGGTTAATTGGTCTGGGACTAGTACTCCAAGGGAAGCACTCCGAAGAATTGTGACGATGCGTGGGGAAGGAGACTCACCCGAAGAGTTACTGGAATTAGTCGGCATGCGTAGTCGAATGGACACACCCTTAGAGAATATGAGTCAAGGAATGCGACAGCGGCTTTCACTCGCCTGTGCCCTACTTGGTTCCCCTGATATTTTGCTATTAGATGAACCTATGAATGGACTTGATCCAGTTGCACAGGCCGCTTTTCGCCGACTTCTACGAAATCTGGCTGATAGTGGTGTGGCTATTATTGTCAGCAGTCATAACCTACAAGAAATGGAATTATTTGTAGATTCATTAGCGATTCTACACCGTGGTCAAATGGTTTCTTACGGCTCTTTACAAGACGTAGAAAGAGCTCTTGGGTGCTCACCTTCACTTCTAATCGCTGGAAATGGACGGTGCCCTCCTTCTGCAGGTTCATTTGGTACGGGAGTAACAATGGAAATGTGTGAAGCATGGCAGGGGGAAGAATGGCGCTTCACATTACATAGAAATGATGGCTGGACCAGCGACGAAAAACACGATGTTCTCCAAGCAATTGAAGGAGCAGGTGGCCGAATTAGTCTGCTTCAAACAGTACTTCCTAGCCTTGAAGATTTGTTGTCAGCCGCTACCGGTGAAGCAGCAGATGAAATCGGCTTTGAAATTGCTAGCGACTCAATGATTCCGGTTCGCACTTGGGAGGTCGGAGAAGATGAATAGGCTGACCCGAGAAAAACGTATTCTCAACCTCTCATGGTTTGAGGCTCGTCAACACTTCCGTAGCCCGCGAATGCTGGCCCTAATCGCCTTACTCACTCTATTCATTGGAGGGGGTAGTTGGGGGTTATCAGACCAAGACTCAGCAATAACTGCACAGTTGCAGATGGATACGCCTTACGAAATTCTATTTTTGGTCAGCCTATTTGTCCTATTTTCATCAACTCTAGGAGTAGTTTTACTCGGTTTTGATGGTATCAGCCGTAAGAGACTAACTGGTGAGTTGGCAATTGAACTAGCTCAACCCATTGATCGAACTGACTTAGCGCGCGCTCAATTACAGGGATTGTGGTTTGCAGTATTCGCCCCAACTTTTTACTTCACACTTTGGGGAGTGGTGCTTATCTTCATTCAAATGGATGCTTGGCCTTCTGTTGGTGAAATTGTTTACTTCATGATACCAACGGCATTAGTGATTTATTGGTATGCCTGTATTCAATTGCTTGCATCTAGTATTGCCAAGGATTTGGGGTCATCAGTTACTCTTGGTGTTGGAGTATGGATGTTATTCACCCTTATTTGGCTACTAGTAACAGCCGTAATTGCTTCACTCATGGGAGTGGATGTCACCAACTTAGAGTCGGTTGAATATAATCGATTTAGTGAAATTGTTGATTTGTTTTCACCTAACGGAGTGTATCAACTTCTGCTAGAAAACAAACTTGCTGGTGAAAATAGACCTACCATGAGTGCCACCTATATTTGGGGTGCTGCAGTGCTTTGGTCATTGATACCTAGCGCATTATTTCTAACCAGATTTAAGCGTCTAAAACCCTGACTGTAGCGTTGTAGTGTGCTCATGGCACATTTTATTGAGAATTATCATTACATTCTCAAAAATAATTTATGAAAACTAAGAAATAACCCAATATTTGATGATTTGTGACTATAAATCAACTCGGTGTAATCTCTGACACTAAGTGTCAGCAGGGAAAACCCTCTTTCACTAAGCGCGTTCTCGCAGAAGTAATGGCGACTAGCAACGAGAGGTTATGCTTAGCATTTTTATTGACTGCACTAATGGTTTTTTCAACTCTATCATTATTTATGCAACCAAATGAACCAACAGAAGAGATTGAGGAAATTGAGACCATTGACTCTACCACTGGAAGACAACCAACTGCAGATTGTGAAGGAATATCATTTGAAGACATGTTCTACTACAATTATGCTGAATTTACCGTCCAAATTAACGATGAATGGGATGGCGGGTATGTACGAGCAAAGGCAATGGTCAACGGCACCGACACTACAACTCTAAGAAATGATTTAGATGGACTGTTTGAGGGCTTAGCAGGTGGTGCAAACGGCTGGCTTTCCACTGACGAAAAAGATGGTGTTGAAGCAGTCGGTAAAGACTGCGTTGTCCAAACATACACACGAATTGGATTTAGAGGCGGTCCTTCTCATCGAGGTGGACCAGGCGTAAACTGGAATAATGCCACTTGGATTAAAGATGGCATGACTTTAGAAGAAACAAATCTAATCCCTGAAGGGCACCCTGAAAGGCGCAGTTGTAAGGACCAATTTGGGGGTCCATCGGGAAGTCCTACTTGTGAAGAGATTCCAAATGAACCTGCAAATGCTGGACAGTGTGGACCACATAGTTGTGACACTATAATTTTCCTCAATGCTTCTGTCTCATTTAGCCAGATAATTGATCCATCGGATTTCACACTTGCAATGGTTGGAAGAAACTTAACTAATGCACAATTTGAATATATTTTCCCTAATCAAGCAAGCCCACTACGGATTGCAGACACTTACGAAAATCAAGATTGCAATGAGACATATTACGAAGATGATGAAGAGGCAGATGACTACCAAGTAACCTACACTGCACGTGAAGAGTGCCAATCCTACACTAACTTAGGAGACCTCGACTACTCATTGACTGCGGTCAATGATGGAACTAGTTTCTCACGCCGCTTTACCTACGACCCGGCTGACTGGCCGGCAGCACGTGGGTATTTCATCGATTTCACAACTTCAGCACCAGAGATAGACAACCCGCCTGTATGGAATGATGATGCACCTAGTGAGGGTGAATTATTGCCTGTAGCAGCAGTTGGTGAAAGTGAATATGTAGTTGACTTGGCAGACATAAATGCCTGGTTTGACGATGATCTAGGTGCAGGGATGCTCAATGTTGATTGCACTGGGGCAGCCGGATGGAGTCTTGCTGAAGCAGAGGCGAATCACTGGATGGTTACTTCACCATCAGATGGAACTACAACCACAATTAGTTGCGAAGCAATTGATAGCAGTGGTCAATCCAGCGGAGCAAGAACATTCTCAGTAGCACCAATCTTTTCAGTTTCTGTTGCAAGTGCTACATCTCTAGATGATCTAACGTTCACTATGACTCCTACCTCGGAAGCGCCTGACAGCATGTCAGTAAGTATTACCTTAATGCAAAACAATGTTGAAGTTTCAGACAGTATGTCAATGGACACTTCTGCTGCAAATATGGTGCTTAGTTTGTCCACCCTAATTCCTGGAACTGTGAGTGCTAAAATTAGCGCGAATGGCGCCGGAATGGCACCATTTGAATACAACTATGACCTTGGTTTAGCAAAACTGAGCCTATCACCAAGTGTATCAATCACCGGTGAAGAATGGGTAAGTGCAAACTACATTTTACGAGGCCAATTCTTTGACCCTGATGGCGAAGCCGTGACCTTTGTCTTGAAATTAGATGGGGTGCAAGCAGGCCAAATTACAGTTACCGGAAACCAATGGGTAACAGACGAAATACCATTTGACCTGTTAGCTGAAGGAGTGCACAATGTAACTATTGAAGCATGTGATAATTCTGGTGTTTGTGTAAGTGTTTCAAAAGATGTGGAATTGAACATCATTGATGATATTGATGACGTGATTAGCGACACTAGTAAGCCAGCAGTAGAGGAATCAGGGCTACCAGCTGCTAGTATCGGTTTGACAATGATGGCTCTGCTAGGTGCAGGAATTGCTGTATCTCGCCGCCGAGACTGAGTGAAATTGAAGCAAACCGCCCCTTTGAACACCACTCAAAGGTGACAATTGAGGGTTGGAATTGAATGCCAAGACTCAAAACAGGCGGGCCACCGGCCCGAACTATGGAATTCTCTGGTAAGTTGGACCGCGAGAGCCATGAAGGAGGCCTTCTGGTTTCTTTTGTTGGTGAAGCACCTCACCTAGGAAGTGCCCTTGAAACCACTGAGGGGACCTATCTTGGTAGAGTAGATTCTGTTATCGGAAGAGTAGATGCTGCTCTAGTTCATGTAATGCCCACTGCGAATGGCCTTGATGTTAATTCAATTAGTGGAGCAACTATCACTATTCAACAGCGCCACCAACGAGAAGATACACGCAGAGATAACCAACGTGGAGGTTGGCAAGGCGGCAGAGACCGCGGTAATCGAGGTGGTGACCGCGGTAATCGCGGGGGTAGAGATAATCGTGGAGGAAACCGGGGTAATCAAAATCAAGGTGGAAACGATTGGGAATGCCCAGAATGCCGCAATAACAATTTCGCGTGGCGAGATACTTGCAATCGTTGCCCAACAAAACGTCCTGCCAATGCTGGTCGTGGTGGTGGCCGTGGGGGAAACCGGGGCGGTAGCCGTGGCGGATACCAAGGAAATCGTGGAGGCGACCGTGGTGGAAACCGAGGCGGTAGCCGTGGTGGATACCAAGGAAATCGCGGAGGCGACCGAGGTGGAAATCGTGGTGGCGACCGAGGTGGAAATCGTGGTGGCGACCGAGGTGGAAATCGAGGCGGGAACCGTGGGGGTGACCGAGGGGGGAAGCGAGGGGGGGAACGGGGGGGGGAACGAGGGGGGAATCGGGGAGGGGACCGGGGTGGAAATCGAGGGGGGGAAGAGGGGGAGGGG
>JACNFL010000146.1 GCA_014384685.1 Methanobacteriota archaeon | reverse complement strand
ATGAAAATGAAGCGCCATTAGCAGATGTTACCTTCTCAATGAGTCTTGAGTATGACCGATTAATGCGATTACGCAGTAAGAGAACTCTAGATTTGAAAGGCCATGCACTAACTCTTCAGATTCTAATGGCGGTATTACTCCCGTCGACAATTGGATTCATGTTTGGGCTTTTCGCAGGCCCAGAATCGGGTATTCCAATGGGTCTTTTCCATCCTTCAATGCTCCTTTATTTTACAGCTGGGTCAGCATTTTCAGTAATGGTATCAGGGGTAATGTTGGGTAAATCACTAAATTCATCTGTATGGTGGATTGCACCATGGGCATTACTATCTCAGATTATTTACATGGGGTCGTATTTGGTATCATCATTGTTTGGTTGAAAATGGAAGTGAAAAAATGAGTGAAGACATCATGGCAAGATATGACAACGTTACGATTTACATGGAGCGTAATCACCCAAGCCCAATGTATCATGTTGATGGAAATACTCCGGCAAATCCCTACGGTGCTCTGAAACCACTTTTAGAAGATGATTTACTTGAGGAAGTGATGTACAATGGTGGGCAACAATGTGTGAAAGTGGCTCACCGTGAGCATGGTATGTGCCGAACGAATATTTGGATTGAAGATGATGAAGGATTGAAGATTGCGGCAAATATTGCTGCGTTTACCAACGTCCCACT
This sequence comes from Methanobacteriota archaeon, assembly GCA_014384685.1. Next base: position 6,488 of record JACNFL010000146.1, on the reverse strand, counting down.
AGGTGATGGGCCGGGGAAAGTTCCTCTGTTTGATGGTAGATTGCCTGATGGAAGCAGAGTGAATGGAGTTATTCCACCGGTTTCTCCAGACGGACCTACTCTAACCATTCGAAAATTCCGAGCCGACCCAATTACAATCATTGATTTGATTGAATTTGGTACGATTGATGTGTCCCTTGCTGCTACTATGTGGTGCTGGGTTGATGGTCTTGGCTCTCGACCTGCTAACTTCATTATTTCGGGTGGTACAGGTTCAGGAAAAACAACCACTCTAAATTGCCTTGGCATGTTCATCCCTTGGGATAAGAGATTGTTGACTGTTGAAGATACCGCAGAATTACAATTATTCCATGACCATTGGTTGCGTATGGAGACTCGGTCTGAGCGTCCTGATGGCACTAGCGAAGTCGATATGGATGATTGCTTGAGGTCAAGCCTGCGTATGCGACCTGACCGAATTATTGTCGGTGAAGTAAGAGGCCCAGAGGCATCTACTCTATTGACTGCAATGAATACTGGTCACGACGGTTCATTTGGTAGCCTTCACGCAAATACGGCAATGGAAACTGTAACGAGGATGACTAGCCCACCGATGAGTGTTCCGTCAATCATGATGAGTGGGCTTGATTTGATTATTGTACAAAGCCGAATTAACAAAGATGGTAAGCAGATACGTCGAATTATGGAAATCGCTGAAATCGCTGGAATGGAAGGCGACAGACCTCGCCTCAATCCTATTTGGAAGTATGATCCGGCTACAGATACTACAACTCAAACAGGGGTACCAAGTAAATTGAGGGAATTGATTTGCACCGCAGTCGGTTGTCGCCCAGCTGATTTTGAGGCTCATGTTAGGCAGCGAGAGAAGATTTTGATGGATATGATTTCAAGGGGAATTCGTGACATTGAAAGCGTTGCTCAGATTCTGCAAACTTTTTATTCACGCCAATGAAAATGATATTCAATTTTCACCGCGGTTTAGTTTACGAAGTAATGCATCTGCAGCGTCAAGTTTTGACTTTACTCTATTAGATTCTAATTCTTCATTACTTTCAACAGAAGTCGCAGATTCAATCGTTGGAGGGGCCCTTCCCATCTCTGTGAGAATATCTCTCATTGAATCAACAACATCGGATACCTTTTCCGCATCTAGGGAAATTGAAGTTGGTAGAGACGGAATATCGGCAGCGTCAACGTACCCCATTTCAGCGGCTAAAATACCTGCAGCGGCTAGCAATCTTGGTCGAACCTCTGGTTGATTTGGGTCCCAGCCCCTACGTTCAAGGAATCGAACAAGAAGTGCGTGTTCGGTAGGTCCAAATTCACCTTCAGAGCGTCGAACAATCGTTTCAACAACTCGTTCAAACGCTTCCATCTGTGTCTCAATCTTTCCTAGTTGAGCCATTGCCTCATCGCTAAGGTCGTGGCTTCGGTGATAGAGCGTCTCCATCGCTCGGTGGCGCCTTGCAGTAACTGGGTCGAGTTCTTCCTCACTAGCACGTAGTGATACTTGCAGGTCAAACAAACCATGTACTCTGCCACTAATCGCAGCCAATTCCAAATCTAAACCAACATCTAGTGCGGCATTTTCAAAATCAACTCTAGCAGAAGCGATTTCACCACCTCTCCTTTCAAGGATTTCATCTAACTTGTCAAGTAATTTAGGGCGGGCATCTTCTAACTGGCGAAGTGCTTGTTTTTCACGCCAGGAACCGGGCAATGCAGAGCGAGCAGAATCTTCCTGTTGCTTCAATTGAATCATCTGTTGCAATTCATCCAAAATTTGTCCTCGCACAACTTCGTGCTCAATTCCAAATCCTAAGCGACCTAAATCTTCAATGAATGCGGAAACATCGTCCTCATCCTGTTCTCTCCCTATTAACAAGAATTCTCTTAGATGACTAGTGAGTTCAGCTTTACGTGATTCAAGACGTACTAATGCCTCACCTGCTCCTTCATCTAAGGTGACTGGTGTTGGTGTCGGTGCGTCTAATATTTCTTCATCTAATTCAGGAGGTAATTCAACAGGCTCAGGGCTTTCAATCACTTCAACAGGTGTGACTGGCTCTGGGTCGTCTGTCTCACCATCTAACTCGACCTCAACGTTTGTGTCAATGGTCCTATGCCCAGTTCGCAAACTTTTCTTCACCTTGCCCCAAGATTTCTCTTCAGATGACAGCACTCCGGCAACTCTTCCCATCAGGACATTCTTGTTTCCAGAGCGTGGTAAATCAAATGTAACACAAAGTGCATGTAACTCTTCGCGTGTCATATCACCAATGGTTGAAACATTGAGTTTTTTCGGGTATCCATTTAGATGAAGCCAGAGCCGACGCATCTTTGCTTTTTTCGAGCCAGATTTCTTTACTCCAAAGAGTCCGAGAATTTTAGTCAACTCATCATTTTGCATCTTGTTGATGCTCGAATCAGTGAAGTCAAATTGGTTCAAAACTAGTGTTGCAATCAATTTTGCCCGCAGTTGTTCAACATTGCTGGTTTTTGGGAGGTTATTTTCCACAGCAAGGTCCCTTAACTCTGCGAGTTTCGCCTGAAAAAGCGAATTCAGCAACTTTGTGTTGATGGCCAAACCCCGTTCACCTACGGTGTAGTCTTCACGTTCCAAACATCTATGTTGCGCTTGATGAGTGCGCGAAAGTGGCGGTTGTGGTGGCTAATGGTAGAAACCGAGATAGTTCTAAGATGTGATTTTCCACATAATCACAAAAGTGTCTTGGATTACAGTTTTAGAGGTCAAGGAATTTCCCATCACGGGTTCCAAGTTTTACTAAATTTGACCACTCATCGGAGAGGAAATTTGTGACTACTGTAGTATCTTGCAAATCTGCTATTCTTTGCATGCTGATGGTGGAGTTTCCCCTGTGGCTTACAAGTTCAATTTGAATATCAACTTTCACTTCATTAGTAGTGAGTTCTCCTTCGGGGTCAACGAGCACATTCCGGGTCAATAGATCTCGCTTTCGTTCTGCTTCACGAATCAGAGTTCCTGGTTGTCTATGCCTTACTAGAATGCCGACTTTATTCTTAATATCAGAATTCATATTTTTCAGAAGTATTTCATTTACTTGCCACGAAGTCTCTGCTTCATGGTCAAGCATGGCTGATATTTTATTTCGAGGAAATCCTGTTCTACCAATGATAATGATAGTTCCAGCGTGAGGTAAAGGTAGAAATCGGAATAATTCGTCTTCGGCAGCATCTTGCGTGAGTGCGTGGCGCCGAGTTTTGAAACCAGCTAGACGGTGGATGTGGCGTGGGATTGCATAACCGTCAATTTCTTCAGATTGGCGCAATTCTTCGGCCCAATTAACGAATGAGTAGATATCGTCGTAATCTAGTGATTCTGGTTTTTCAGTTTCAGTTATTCCAAGGTGGGCTTTTGGTGAGCGAACTCTTGCATCAGGTCGGAATCTTCGGAGTTGCCTACGTACCAGTTGGTTTTGACTCAAGACAATTGCATTCTTAGGAAGGTGATTGGGGCGGTCTTCACTTACTAGGACATAATTCCAGTCACGTAGTGGTAGTGCCCCTACTATCATCAATCCTTGTTCTAATTCGCCTAATTTAGAGACGTCATTTGCGGCGGCTAATAAGAGGTCAGTCTCACCATTTTGTAATTTCTCAAACCCTTCATTAAGGGAGTTTGTTGATACTTCAGTGAATTCAATTTCAATATTATCTAATCCTGCAAAAGCACCGAGAAGGTCAGCTGAATCGGTAGGAGCGCGAGCAATCAACAGTGGCTCATCCTCGCTCATTATCGCACTTCCTGTATCGGTTCCCCTCAGCCACCTGTTGATATATCCGACCCTTGTGCAATGGATGAGTCGAATGCAATCAGCAGATAATCACATCGCATTTATTGAGGATGTTCGTGATAGGTTTGAATCTGCTTTACTCGCTCATGTTGAGAATGCTAGTAAAGGTGAAAATGCCGAAATAATGGCACTTGCAAGAGAAGTTCTGATGGCTGGTGGGAAACGGTGGCGGCCAATCTTGCTCCTACTTTCCTATCAATTAGCAGGCGGGAAGGATGAGAGTGAAGCAATGCCACTAGCACTTGCTTTTGAGATGATCCACACTGCAACTCTTGTTCATGATGATATCAATGACGGGGCAAAGTTTCGGCGCAATGTACCAACATTGCATGAGCGCTATGATACTGCTAGAGCGCTAATAGCTGGAGACTATCTTTTCGTTGAAGGTTTTGGGCTTGGGGGTAGGTATGAGGAACAAATAGTTCGGCTAATATCAGGTTACTGTGCACAAATTGCTTCCGCAGAATTGATGCAACTTCGTCATGTAGGTAACTTAGCAACGACTCCTGAAGATTACTATGAGATTATTTCTGGCAAAACTGCAGGCCCATTTGCAGCCGGATGTACTGCAGCCGCTTTAGTTGCCGGCTCTAGTCCTGAATTAGCAGATATCTTAGGTCAATTTGGGCTAGAATTAGGCCTTGCCTTCCAAATTGTTGATGATTTGCTCGACCTTGAAGGCGATGAGCGAATGGGAAAACCTCGTGGTACAGATGTAATCGAAGGAAAAATGACGCTCCCATTAATCCATTCATTGACCCTTTCACACGGTGACGACCGCCGAAGATTAGCCGATGTTATCTCTGGATTTCATGATGGATTGTGGGATGAATTAACTGAACTGCTAAATCGCGCAGGGAGTTTTGGTTATGCACAGACTCTTACGAATAATCATCTTGAACGGGCTATTGATGCCCTTCTTCAGTTTCCAAAATGTGAAGCAAGGGACGCCCTAGAGTGGCTAACAAAACAGGTGATGGACCGACATGAGTAAGGGTTCAGAACCAGAACATCGAGAGGTGCTTGTGGTCGGGTCAGGTCCAGGCGGATCAACCGCGGCAAACAGGTTGGCAGAATTAGGCATGGACGTGTTAGTGATTGAGCGTCGACAAACGGTGGGTAATCCAGCTCAGTGTGGAGAGTGTGTCCCGGCATGGGGTGAGATGAGTGATGCATTTCCTGCAATCAAAAAAGACCCCTGGCTTGAGGAATATTGGAATTTCCCTGACCATGTGTTGGGCCAGTACCTTGAGTGGATGAGGGTTTACACACCATCAATGAAGGAATATGGGTTTGAGCTTGATTGTTATGGGGCGCATCGTCTTCAATTTGACGGACACCTCGCTGATAGAGCAGTTTCGATGGGGGCTGAAATCAGGACTGCTACAGAGTTAAGAAAGGTGCAAAATCAAAGGAAGTTGAATCGAGAAGTGTACCGTACAAACAACGGTTCATTTACTGCTGATTATGTGATAGATGCTTCAGGTGCTTTGGCACATGTTGGACGCTTGCGAGGTAGCGAAGATAGACCAGATGGCCAGTTACCTACAATCTACTGTCAAGTGACTGGTCATGATTCAGATTCATTTGATATTTTCATGGGTAGTGTAGCACCGGGTGGATATGCATGGATAATTCCGAAAGGAGATATCGCAAATGTTGGGATTGGCGTACGATATAATCACCTTGATGTACCACTGAAACAGCGATTAGACAAATTCTGTGATGGTCTTGGATTAACCATACACTCTTACGGAGGTGGCTGGATTCCACTCGGTGGAATGGTGAAATCAGCAGTGAATGATAATGTTCTGTCAGTCGGTGATGCAGCTGGTTTGGTAATGCCATCAAATGGAGGTGGCATCGGGCAAGCAATAATTTCAGGAAAATATGCTGCAGAAGCAATTCTTGCTCACAAAACGGGTGACACTTCATTATCGGATTATGACAATATATTGAAGAAGACGATGGCAAAGCAATTACGAATTTCTCGTCGCTCAAAAAATCTATTCTGGACCTTCTGTCGTAATGATTTTTCAACGGAAGTTGCCATGAGATTGTTAGGCACAAATGGATTGCGTCGAGCAGTTGACTGCCGCCGCCCACTGATAATCATCTAAAGCAACTAGGTAAGGTTAGCAGCCATTATTTCACTCGGGTTTTTCAGCGATAAAACGCACTGCCATCCCTGGGAACAAAAGTCTACCCTTCACTGGAGCAAATCCAACTTCTCGCATCATTCGTTTGTATTGACGAGTGGTACCAAAGTGAACATAGGTCTTGGTTAGCCATTTCCAAGGGTGTTCATTTTGTTTGCAGACTAGATGAGCGTAGGTTCCGACCCACAGTTTCATCCATAACCAACCAAACCACCCATGTAGGAAATTTGCTTTTCCAGCATCGCAGATTACCAGTTTCCCCCCAGGTTTCAAGACCCTGAGGATTTCTTCTAACCCCTTACGCTTATCTTGAAAATCTCTGAATGAAAAGAGACAACAGACTACATCAAATGAGTTGTCGGAAAGTGGGATTTCTTCTGCTGTGCCTTCGATGAAGTTGGCGGGCCCCTCCCCTCGCTCAGCCCGTGAGTCAGTGACTCGGTTGCGTGCCACATCTAACATCGCTGGTATTGGGTCTAAACAAGTGCCTGCG
>JACNFL010000120.1 GCA_014384685.1 Methanobacteriota archaeon | reverse complement strand
CTGCAACCGTTAATAATCTCACAAGAGGAATGCCAAAATGTTCCTCGTTTTCAACTAATAATGGCTGGATAACGTCCCAGTCTGCGTCAGTTAGTTCAACAAATTCACCACCATTCAATTGTGAGGTTGAAAGCACATTGGTTGGGTCACGAACATAAATCGCACCACCACTTGAGAGGCTGAACAGATTTCCACCAGGATAAGGTGTATCTAATTCAGAGATTTCCCCATCGCTTTCAAACTTAAGTCCGTTGACTATTACGAAACCGCCACCATCTAATGGGTCTCCAGCCATGAAGGATTCAGCAAGGTAGTCTAAAGCAGTACCATTGATGACCAATTTTGGACTTCCAACAGAGTTAATCATTGGCCTACCAGCAGCATTGCCTTGAACAAACAATTTACCGCCTTTCGCGCCGTACCCATAGCATTGCCCAACATCTCCATGAACTACTAATGTGCCAGCTTTGTGAATTTGAGCTACTTGGTCCTGAGCATTGCCATGCATGTGTATAGTCATACCATCACTTCCACTTCCGAGATAGTCACCAACACTACCAAAGACGTCGATTCTTACATCAGAGGTTTCCATGCCAAACCCGTTACCGATGAAACGGTGGCCATGACAATGGGTTACCACAAAGTTTCGCCACCCTGTGCGATACAGCGCCACTAATTCCCTAGCGAGTGATTCAGTTCCTTCAATGGGATATGGCCGTGCGTCTACAACTATTGCTTGGCTTGGATTTTGAGGTTCGGGGAGGTGGCCAGGGGATTTTTGCCCAGAGAAATATTCGCATGGTGTTGTTCCAGCGTGATTTAAAATTCCCATTATTGCATCTTCAACACAATCTAACCAACGACTGGTTCGTAGTGTTCCTGTGTCATATTTTCTGTTTAATAGGAGGCAGAGTAAGTCAACCGCTTGTCGCCTTGAGTGTTGGCTAGCATGTGAGCCAATTTCTGAAAGAAGCCCACGGGCTGCAGGCCAATCAAGAGCAGGGAAAGCGGATACAATTTGCGGGAAGATATCATTCGGCGTCCAATCAGACGGCCAATCAAAACCAGAATCCATTGCTGCTGGCTCAATCTCAAAGTTTCCTTCTGGATGGGTATCAACAATTGCACCAAATTTGTTGCTCATAGTTAGTTCATGCCCACCGTTTTCATCAGGGTTCACATCAAAAATGAATGAACCTCCATCAGTGTAAGATCCTCCTCTAGCATTCCAGTATTCGTCACAACGGCGCCAGAATCTCTTATCTTCGGATGAAAGGCTCTCAAGTACTGCATCTATGACTTGTTTTTCGCTACCACAAAAAGCGATTCCGACTTCACCACGCTGGTAGGAGAAAACTTGGGGTCGCAACATGCTGGTATCGGTGATTCCAATCAATTGATGTGTTAGGCCATTTGCTTTGGCGATGATGAAGAACCATGGTCCATCTGGTGAGCCATGAATGTGGGTTTTTTGAATGGCCTCATAGACTTCCTGTTTCTCGTCTGGAAGCATTACAAAATCAAGTTCACCAGTCGGTGCTAAACTCTCTATTACATATTCCATCGGGTATCCATATACACGAGAATGGAGGTCAAATCCGAGTGCTGCAACTTCAGTATCTGTGAAGAATAGAGGTTCCATTCCTCTTTGCCCAAGGTAGTCCTTGACCGATACATAATTTGAGAAATCACCATTATGCACAAGAGCTACATCTACACCCTGTCCAAATGGGTGTGCACCACCTGGGTGAGTTACTCTACCTCTGGTGGGATATCGGTGGTGGCCAATCCAAACATGTGCTGTCACGTCATCTAGTCTATAGTATCGAATCACATCTTCTGCATAACCCACAATTTTGAGAATAATCATGTTTTGTCCATGGCTTAGAACGAATGCATCCGCACGTTGTTCCTTGGCATAATATTCAACATTTAATTTGTGAGTGTTCTGGAATACCAACTCATCCCACATTGCCTTTTTAGTAGGGAAATCTGATTCAGTCAAATTTCCATCAGAAAGGAATTTTTCAACAGCGGCAGGTTTTGGTCTAATGAAATAACAAACAACATTTGGTGGTTGCGCTTCTAGATTTTCAAGTACTTCCCAATTATCCATAGTAGGTACTTCATGAGTATGGTCAACATCAAAATTTGAATTGATGAATTGTTCTTCAACATCTTTTCTAACTGAATCATCTAAGTAAGCAACTGCATACAAGTAATCATTTTTGAGAATCTCAGGGCTAACACCGAACTGTTCATGGTCAAGTCCAACCATTGCTACACCACCACCTTTTCCGTTTCCACGGTTGCGCATTTGCTCAAGTGAATTGAATAGATGACGTCCAGCAACAGGAATTTCACAAGCTAAACCAACTACACCACATCCGCCTTCGGCAGCATCGTCATCATTCAACTCAAACTTTGGTAGGCGGCTGTTCATTAAGCGCCTGGAGTCAAGAAGTGCTTCTGCATTCTTCATTCCAAATCACTCCTTGTATAGACTAGAAGGTCAGTGCGTCCAACCAATTCCTTAACATCACTTAGTCCTAATTTTCTAAGGATGTCTCTGAGGCGCCACTGAAGAGCAGTGTAGTAGTTATCCAATCGTTTTACTGCCCATTCCTGTTGCACCCATTCTTGCAATTCAATATCCGTGGTTGTCAATCCCCAAGGGCACCCTCTTCCAGAAGGTCCGCCTTCACAATTTGAACAGCGAGTACAACCCATTGCCACTAAGTCGCTTGTTCCAAGTACAACACCATCGGCTCCTAGAGCGATGGCTTTTGCGATATCATCTGCAGTTCTGATACCACCGCTAGCAATCAAAGTTACATTCTCTCTAATGCCTTCTTTGATGAGGAATTTGTGAACTTTCGGCACCGCTAACTCTATCGGCATTGCAATATTTTTCTTAGCAATCTCTGGTGCTGCTCCAGTTCCTCCAAACCCGCCATCAAGGTGGATGATATGAGCTCCTGCATAGTATGAACCAACTGCCACCATGTCGACATCGTGAGGTGTTGAAACTTTCACAGAAATCAACGCATCAGGGTTGATAGTCTGTACCCAATCAATGTGTTTTGAGTGATCTTCAACAGAGTAAGTAGAGTGGAATGGGAATGGGCTGAACAGACTGACAAATGGCACGCTCCCCCTCATTTTTGCAACTTCTTCTCCTGCCTTGCTAGCCAATAAGTGGCCGCCAAGCCCTGGTTTTGCTCCTTGTGCATATTTGAATTCAACAATCGGGGCGGCTTGTATTGATCTTTCTTCAACACCAAATAGACCAGTAGCAACTTGAGTGATCACATTTTCTCTACATTCATACAACTCTTCTGGGTAACCACCTTCTCCAGTTGACATATATGTATTCCAATTCTTGGCATGTATCGCTCGTGACATCATTACATTCACGGAGACAGAACCGTAAGACATCCCGCCTCCGTAGATAGGTATTGCTGGACTCAATTTCTTCCTGTGGTCACCACGTCTATTCAGGGGGATGCTGGTTTTGATATCTTCAGAATGTTTGAGCCATTGCTCTTCATCTAACGTTTTGAAGTCAAGTCGATCAAATCCGCCGTTACTCTCTCCAGTTTTGTAATTTAGATTTTCAGGTAAGGTTCCAGTCGCTGCCATGTGCCAAGTAGAGAGAATCAACTCATCGGTCCAACGAGCATCACCTAGAGCAGGTGGGATCTCAAATTCCCCAGTAGTTCGTGCTTCCATTCCATCGTGCATTAGGTGCGTAATCTTGTGTATTAGTGTCTCGCTTGGGAATACTGGTAGTTTATTCTTGGCCATTAAATCCCACCTCCTGTAAATCCTTCAATTTCTGAAAAAGCCTCTTCCTCCAAATGGGAGCACCACATGGCTCTACCCATTTCGCCCCGCAATCTTCTAACTTCACGGATACCCATTGCTCCTAGGATTTCGAGCATCTGGTCTCTCCACGAACCAGTTAAGTTGACAATTCGTTGACAAGCCCATTTGTCATTGAATCTTCTAGGCAATTTCGCCTTGTATCCCTCTCTGCCCGAGGTGTCGCCACTGAGCCTTGCTTGGATTGCAACGAGTAATGGCAAGTCAAGACCGACAGCATCTAATCCGCAGATGATTGCCTTTGGAAGGTGGTCTGCAGCAACCACTCCTCCGCTGTGTAGCAGTGTTACTTTATCACGCACTCCTGCTTTGAGTAACATCTCATGTGCTTCGATAATAATGTCCATGATAAATCGGCCACCATCGGCTACGCCGTGGTTGTTTGCTACGAAGTGAATTACTGAAACACCAGCATCAATCATTTCACTGAGATGATCTTGCCATCCTTCTTCAAATGACATCCGAACTGAAATCATCAAATCCGGGTTTGATGATGCCATAGATGCATATTCGGATGCACCCCAGCCATTCAATTGTACCATCCTAGTTCCATTTTTGAAAGAACTTGCGGTTTCATATGAATCAAGTGAAATGATTGGTACAACCGAGGGCGAGGCTAAGTTGTTTGATGCAACCATGTCTCCAGATATTAATGCCAAAGTATCAACTTCTTCTGCGGCAGTCTTCCAAATATTAGCTAACCGAGGTGTCATTACAGTTTCAGCAGGTGAATCAAAAACAAATGGTACTTGAATACTCATCATTTTTGGTCCAGCGCTTACTAGGCCACCTTCTGAATCAAATTGTAAACGCATTGGTTTTGAACCAATATCAACAATTGTGCTAATCAATTCTCTACCATGTATACCATCTCGGCTTGGGCGAACAATCTCGGACATGTCTGTAAACATCTCATCCCAACCAGGTCCTCCAAAACGACCTCGATAGCCCTGTCCTCGGACTGGGACAGTTCCTTTGCGTGCTTCCTCATCAATTGTAGAGATAATGTTCGAATTCAAGTATGAATCACCAATCGATTCAAGGGCTGGGTTTGGAGTAATAGTAACAAATCCTGGGTGTTCAATGGTACAACGTAAACATCCTACGCACTTTTCAGGGCGAGGTGAAAAACCCCCCACTGGTCCAGAGAATACTCCGTAAGTACAGGGTCTAGCGAAAACCACATCCCACTTTCCCCAGTACTCAATGATTTCACTAATTAGTAACTTGGCAAGGCCAAATTTACCAACGCTGACAAGGAATCTGTTGGGGAGGGATTGTCGGTCTGGGGTTTCAATGGTATCAATGTGATAGCGATGGTAACTATCAGCTCGAATTCTAGATTCCTTAGCGAATTCTGCCATTGTCAATCTAGATTTCTCACTTGCCCCAATCATTGTTTGGTCTTCCTCCAGTTTGTTCAGCAGTTGCATTCGCCGCCCCCCACAGGGGGCGTTGGCAGCGCGTACCGCCTTTAATCATTGAGTTCGCCCTGTTCAGGAATTAGTTAAATTACCATGCACACGTTCACTTAATTTATTATAAAGTGTGCATTTGTTCACTTTATGTGAAAACGGCAATAACATTCACCCAATCAAGCGATTATCTAAATCCGTCTCTTTACTATCATCGTATTGCAACTGTTTCAGCAATTATATCTGTCCTAGAGCAGTTGCTTAACCAAGAGGGTTCTTCTATTAAACGGTTGAAAATCATTCTAATTTTTCAAGGGCGATGTTCATGGTGCATTGGCTGTTCGCCCAACCATGGCAGGCGGAGGAGTGGGTGCAAAAGTAACCCCGCATGATATCTCAATTATCGTCGGAGCGATTGGGTTAGTTGGCGCGTTAGCAATCTCAATGTTTGCTTTACCAATGATGATCGAATTTGGTGAAGTTTCATCTACTAAAGAAGTCCGTTCAATTTCTGTTGGGATTCTTGGTTCAAACGATAATATTGTGGTCGAAGCATCTCCTGTTTGTGAGAACAATAACACTTGTTCAATCAATAATATCAAAGTGATGGATGAAGATGGTACAGAGTTGGCCAGAGTGTCCGAATTTGAACTCGAAGAGGACGGTTCTTTCTCAAGTTCAATTGATGTTGATGAAAGTGGTAAACTCACGGTAGAAATTAACGGTCAGGGGACGTGGGAAGTGGAAGTTACAGCACAACGTCAAATCCCAGTTCAATTTATCCCAACAATTGCTGCTCTTCTTCTTTTAGTATGGGGTATTTGGAGAAAATTCCAGGAAGGTCCAGATGATTCAGATATTGCTGAAGTCGTTGAAAAAGCTTGATTTTCAATTCCAAATAAGGTTGTAACTATCTGAGACAATGTGTCTTTTTCTTCCATCTTGACAAATCAATTCCCCACTCTCACTGATGTTTGTAACGATCAAATTTCCAGCACCCTGTGTGAGGCTTAACCCCGATTTTAGATGATTAGACATTAATGCCCAAATGGCATTCTTTTGTTTTCGTCTTGGTGGAATCAATTTGCCAATTTCAAATTGTGATGCAACTGCGGTATCTAGTAAGTTAGTAAAAACTTCTAATTCCACGTGATTAGTAATTTCTTGGAGGCCGGTTGAAGGGTATTCTTTGTTGTTTGGTGTACCTAGATTTACACCGATACCTAGCACTATTTTCTGATGCTTACCTGTTTGACGCCCTTCCACTAAGCAACCAGCAAGTTTGCCCGAAGCAGTCCAAACATCATTGGGCCAACGAATTGACAGATTGTGATTTGATAGAGGTTTACAGTTTGTCCAATGTGCAGATGCTAAAGGAATATCTTGAGACGCACATATTGCATCAATTACTGCAACTCCTGCATCAAGTTGAATCAAACCAGATCCATTATCTACTAATTTCGGGTCAAGAACCCAACTACCAGCAAAATCACCAGCAGCAGTATCCCATACTCTTTTTCGTTGACCTCTGCCAACCTGTTGTTGCTTGGCTGTGGCGAGGCTTCCAACTGGAAACTCCTCATCTAGGAGGTATTGGTTTGTGGAATCGATAACATCGTGAGAAACCCTAGTTGCCTTTTCGTGTGGCTTCCAAGCTGCAAAACAGGTCAATCTTTCGCCGTCAACTAATTGAAGTTCAGAAGAAATTCTCGTTGCCCATCCAGCCGCTCTCCAACGACTCTGTAACACGTTTCCACGTTCATTATTAGTGTGTAAAAGATAAACTGCGCCCCCTTGGTTCAGGAGATTATTTTCTCGGGTAAGGGTTTGCAAAAGTGCCACTCCCCAACCGCTATTTTGTGGGGTGTCAACTAGACCTGCATCTTCGAAAGGACCTAACCTATCGTCGTCTCCACTCACTGGTGATAGGTATGGTAGGTTCCAAGTTATAATGTCAAACGGGCCCTGAGATTCTACAATTTTCTGGTTGACGAAATTGGAATCTTCATCCAAGCCTGCCTCCACTGCTTTCAGGGTGACATTGTTGTGACTTGCGTTGCCGGTCGTTGTAGCGATTGCAATTGGGTTTACATCGCAGGATGTAACCTGCCAACCTCGTTTTGCCGCGGCAATTGAAATGGCTCCACTTCCA
>JACNFL010000292.1 GCA_014384685.1 Methanobacteriota archaeon | reverse complement strand
CTCTATTCAATGGAGGACTTTGGGTAATGTCATCAACTGGTACTGTAGTTACACTAGATGAACTCGGTTGATTTGAATAATCAGGTAATTGGAATGGGGTATCATAACCCGAGGTCGTGACTTTTCTCTGCTCTCTCTGCTCTGCCAATGCCTTTGTGGAACGCTCCATCATACTGGTTTGATTCGAATCTTTTTCCGAGTACCAATCTGGTTCGCCTCTTCCCCAAACTTTCTCATATGCAGAACTATCAGTTGGTTGAGGGGTGTTGGAGGATGTACTCACCATCTCCGGGGGGGTAGTGTTTGGATTTTTGTTCCTATGTAATTTTGCAAGGGCTTGCCCAAGGGACTCATCAACACCAACCAACTGCAATTCAGCCTCGGCAATAGCAACCGAACCAGCCTCATGACGAATATCTTCAATATCACCTATGAGGCCTAACTCTGGTTGTTGTAATTCTTCCAATCCTATTACAGCATCGTCTAAAGTATAACCATCTGACATGCGGTCAAGAATAGTGTATAGTCGATGCAACAAATGGTCTCGCCCGTGTAATAGGTGGCGGTCACCCTGTTTTGTATCAATACAAAGAGCGGGCCTTCTTCCCAATAACCAAGCGAGTAATGCAATGGTTCCTAGAATAAAAGAATAATATTGTACTACTCCAGTAAAAATTCTGAAACTAGAGATAATTGCGAGTACACCAAACAATGTAACTAGTGGTGGGGTGAAGGCAACGTGGTGGTGACGAATACGAGTTATTGTATCCAAATCAATTCTCATACCTTTACGGTCGCTACGCTCCAATAGTAGATTTTCATTGGTCAAAACGGCAGTGATTTGGCCATCAACGCCAGCCATCTTCAAAGGACCGAATTTTTCGTTCTCCAATCACCTGCCCCCTTCTACTCTGTCCATCGTTTAGGGCTTAGCCCTTGTGCGCATCCCGGAACTAGCAGGATAGCGGTCTGCTTATACATATTACCCAAGACAAGAGGTCGTTTAGGCCGGTCTGATGGGTGGTTCTTTGAGTGCGGTAAAAATTACCTCACTTAGCGAGGCATGACTATTACTTATTCTAAGGGGGTTAGATTTGTGCTGAAACCAAGGAGCCTCATTTTTGCATCCAGTTGATTAATCAGTACTCTTGGTTGTGAAACTGGTCGTAAGAACAGTGGTTGGTCCCAACTAACCTCTAACTCATTTCCATTAATTGATTCAACTCGTCCAACAACAAATTGCAAATCAACAGCGGCATGAATTACATCTCCTACAGCAATTTCTTTCTGTTGGAATGGTGCTTTGATTAATTCAATTCGGCTCCTCAAATGTTTATTCATGGACTCATTGTAACTCCCATCAACATCAGGATGAACTAGGATACTTCCTCGTTCAAGTGCGGCTTCTCGTAAATCCCGCATTGCCACACCAACTCTGTCACCAGCTCTTGCAATATCGACATCATCATCCATAACTTGTAATGAGCGAGTAACTCCTAATTCGGCAGTGGGTAGAGCTAACAATTGATCGTGTTTGTTTACAGTTCCAGATTGCACGTAACCAATCGCCACTAAGCCAACTCCTTTGACATTAAAATATTGATCAACTGGAATCACTAGACGTTGTTCTGAATGGTCTGCTAACTTATCCAATTCGGCAAAGAGGAGCGTACGCATTTGGTGCTCGTCAAGTGGATTTTCATGTAATGTCCAAGAAGATAATCCGGCCTGTTGTTGAATCATCTTAACTTGTTCAGGGTCAACCCATTCACCGTCAGCAGGACGAATAATGATGTGCCCATTTTCTATTCCGGAACAACCAAATGCGACAAGAATTTCTCCAAGTGTGGCATCAACTTTAGAAATTTCAACTACCCCTGATCTGGCAACATTGAGAATGCTTAGCAATGGTCTGAGTTTTTCTGGATGACGCAGTGGCCTAAGAAGGGAGAGAACCTTCACTTCGTCATCTTCAACCATCTTGAATACGTAACTTTCAATGTCTCTAGTGTCATTGAGTTTTGCGATGCTTTTGGCGAACTCCTGAGAGCCGACGAAAGCCACATTCAACACCGTCATGGTGGTGGCGGCTAACCCATCTGAATTGAACCCGTCGCTTAGTCAGATGCCTTCATTGCATCACGAGCAGACTCTGCTGCTTTCCACAGTTTCTTTTCATCATCACTTTTTGGGACGAACTGTGGTATTGGTATTGGTCTCATTTGATTATCAATTGCAACCATGAAGAAAAAGCCAGTACAGATTTCTTCTGATTCCCACACACTGCGGTCTAGTCGCCTAGCAATAACATGGCAACCGGCGGTATGGGTTGAAGTAAAAACTACCTGTGCAGTAACCTCAATCAAATCTCCTTGGAACGCAGGCCGTTTGAATTTGAGAGAATCAATGCTGACTGTAACAAACTCACGATGTGCAAATTTACTAGAGACAATTCCAGCAGCGGTATCCATTATCGAAAGCAATCGTCCACCGAAAAGGGTGTTGTAGGCATTTGTATCCCCAGGGAAAACTTCCTGAATTAGTACTACTGGTTCAGTCGTGAAAGGCTCACCCGGCATCGTAATCGTAACCTTGGCCGTTGCTCATCCCTCATCAATCCTTGTTCACCCTACGCTCAAAGAATGGAGGTTGTAAGAGAAGTGCTCATGCGTAAGAGTGTTCTCGGCCCCTCATGGAAGGCGGGGGCGACAAGGTGGCTGTAGCCTTAGTATCCGGTGGAATTGATTCACCTGTCGCGGTTGCGCGTATGATTCAATCAGGCTGGACAATTTATCCAATGCATTGTTCGCAAGAACCAATCGCCGGCCGAGAAGCAGAAGAAAAAACACTTGACACGCTTTCACTACTATCAAATCCCAATGGGCCATTAGGTGATAATAGCGGAAAAATTTGTGATAAACTTACAGTCATTCCAGTTGGTGAAACACTATCGATGTTTACTGGCCCCAAATCTCATCGTGATTATTTCGTTCATATGAAGAGATTGTTCAATGTTCTTGGTTGCATGGTTGCAGATGAAGTGGGGGCAACTCACCTCTTAACTGGAGAAAATCTTGGGCAGGTATCAAGTCAAACTTTGGGGAACCTTGGCGCGGTTGAAAAATCTTCAAACAGGCCAATTCTTAGGCCACTTTTGGGATTGGATAAACAAGAGATAATTGATGAAGCGAGAACTTTGGGTACATTTGATGTAAGTAAAGGACCTGAATTATGTGATATTTTGGGGCCAAAACATCCAACAACAGTGGCTAATATAGTTAGACTTGAAGAGAATGAAGAAAATCTCGGCGGATTGACAAATTTGGCGGAAAAATGTTATTCTCAACGCCGTGAGGAGCCACTTTTACAGTGACTTTGCCACAGTCATTGGCCCATTGAGATTAAATGTAACTCGGCGCTCGCTTTCATGAACCGCATAGCGGTTCCGGAGTGATAGACATGAATGACAAGAATAAGAAGGCAACCAGTTACCTCATCCTTGGGTTGATGATTCTCTCAACCACAGCGGCAGCAGCATCGGTCACAACCTTTTCTGATGGCAGTGCCAGTGTAGAGGTTGAATTGAGAGATCCGGGCAACTTTATGGATAATATGGCTGGAGCAATTTCACTACCCGAGGGAGAAACGATTACCTCTGCTAGCGTCAATGTTTCAACTGGTTTTGCGATGCATGATGATTACACAACATACGATCAATCTCTCATGCCATCAGGTGGTGGGGGGATTTGGGACGCTCGCTACAACAGTGGACTTACCACATACAACGATGCTAATTGCCATTCCCAAAATCCAATTGATTGTTCTTTCACATCTACATCTACAACGTTATCTCTTACCAGCAAAGGATTCAATGCTGACTTTGAAACAGGAAGCCAAGGAATGAATCCTCAACAACCGGTGGACATATTCAATTGGGAAAGGAAGACACCGGGAATGATGCATATCCCGGCATCCGGTTGTCCAACTGGAGACTTTTGTTGGGGTACTAATTTTGATGACCCTGATTATACCGATGATGCACCAGATGCGAGTTTCGAATACACTATGGATACCTCAGCTATTTGGGTTTATCCAACTAAGGGGGCGGCAACTTTCAATTCCTACCACAGCCTCTACAATCGTGCAGCCACTGGAAGCAACAAGTATTACGAAGATTGTGCTTATGTTGCAGTTCAAAATTCATCAGACGCCGTGGGATGGTCCCCATGGGAATTCGTTGACATTGACATTGGGGCTACATCTGGATTACAGCAGGGTACTCAAGGATTATTTCAAAGAGGGACAGGGGTCAACAAGGTCCAGTCATCTTGTAATGGAAAGGGTTCACTAGCAGTGCCGCCTGATGCTGGGGTCTTATCTGGAAGGAGTACTTGGGCAAACAACCAAAATGGTTGGGCAAATGTTGCTCTTGACCTTTCGGCACATGAAGGAAAATATGTCAAACTAAAGTTCGTAATGGAGAAAAACCCAATGTTGGGTGCTCCAATAAATACCACAATGCCAGGATGGTATATCGATTCTTTGAGAATTGGTGATGCATTACCCCAATCAGGAAACGTAGTGATGAAATCATTTGCTCCGCGTTCCATTCCTAATCCTGGATTCCCTAGTGGATATGGAATTCTTGATGTTGAAGTTGCTACTGCTGGTGCTGGTTCTTTTACTGTTGATGTTTTAGACGCTTCAAATGGCCAAACAGTTGTTGATAAATATGGCAAAACAATGAGTGGCTTAGAAGGAGAATTGATTGAGCTTTGGGATATTAATAGCGATCAATACGGGTTAATTGACCTCCGCTTCAATTATAATTCAGGCGCAAACCGAATGAGTAGTCCAATAATGCACAGTTTCACACTAGGAACCAAGATTGGTTCAGGACTCAACTCCACTGATGGGATATTCTATGATATGGGATATTTGAATGATGGGGAATGGTCTGTAGATTCAGCTGGTGGGATGATTGTATATATGCCCAGAATGAACGATACTAGTTGGTCACCTATGCTAGAGAAAAATCGTTTCAAAGCACCTATAATGGCAGTTAAACCAATGGTTGAAGATTCTTGTGGTAGTGCGAATCGTAACCTAATTTTGATGACTAATAGTAACCAGTCAGGACAGTTTAGCCCAGTAAATCATCAGTGGATAACATTTGCCTCTCCTTCTACATCAGTAGCCTTTGGAGCACAATATTCTGATACATGTACAGTTTACTCAATATGGTTGGAAGTTAGATTTGCACACACGATGTCTAATGTCAAACTCGATGTTGCTGGTGACGGTGATATTGAATGGGGCATGGTTGAAAGTGCATTCGGCTCATTAGGGCGTCAGCAAATGTTTAGGACACAGATGGTAAACGGTGTCAATTATGGAGCAGACAACACTACTTTGTCAATGAACATCAATGGAGAAGCAGAAGGTGCTGTATTCTTCTTGCCAAAGGGAGCAGTTGTCAGTCACGCAGAATTAGCGTGGGATAATTCTGCAATTGGAAATGCTTCAATTGAGTTATTGGCTGGCCCTTCATCTCAGAATCTTGGATATACTCAAGACCAAGAAAGGAGAACTCCTGATGCTTATGCTGAATTGTCTGAGTTTTACAATCAAGTACAGAATTTGTTAGAGGACCCTAATGTACCAGTGGGCCATATTGATGCCTATGGTAATGAATGGATTCAGTTCCGTTTCAAGTTCTCTAATCCAACAGCACAAGCTGCTACAAGTATCAATTTGAAAGATCTTGATATCTTTTATTCATGGAGTAAATCTCTTTCTGACGCCAACGGTATTGCTCGTGAATTGAATCAGGGGGTGGCTCTTGGTCAGCCAATGGGTGGTCAAGTAGTGGTGCCAATGAAGTTCACTTCTGACGATGGTGGAGGTATTGTCTTAGATAATCTTCTAATTAACACAGAGAATGGTTATGATTCTACAATTAATATGAGTGATGATATCACTGGATTTTATGCTTCTGGTGAAGTTTATGAAGTGATTACAACACATTCTGTAGGTGTTGCTACAGGTGCAACAATTGCTGGGGCCAGCCTTCAATTTGAATCAGAAAGTGGTTTAGCAGAACTTCGTTGGGCTGCAAATAATGGTTCATTTTGGTCAGAAAGTGGCTCAGAATTAGTTTCGGTAATGGTGGCTCTGTCAAGTTCTACTGATACTGCAGATGGTAAGCAGATAACCTGGCGCTTCAAAATAAATTCAGCGTGGGAAGATTCAGACTCTGCAAGATTGTTTGCCACATTAATTACTGATTCAGGATTTGAAGGATTACCGGCGGCAATAATGTTTGATTTATTGGTTGGTAACGCAGTTGAGAACGATGCATCAATTACTTCCTTGACAGTGTTTAATCAAGCAGATGCAGAGCAGACTGATCTACAAAATATTCACAGTAATAATGAGTTGACCTTGGAAGGCACTGTGCGTTTTGAAGACTTAGGAGTGGCTCCAGACCCAGCATCTTACACCCTTGTGTTTGAATTACAGAATGACTCTAACATAAGTCAATGGAATGAAATTGACAGACTCCCAGGTGTCTTAGGTGGTAATTTCTCATGGCAACCTGCAATCCCAGAACTTTCAGCAGGAAATGACACCTACCGTCTACGCATGGATAATTACACTGGTGGCGATAATAATTGTCCACCAGCCTCACTTTCACCTGACTTAGAGTGTGGTATACCAATGACGGTCTACATCGACCAGTATTCGCCATATCTAATTAACATCAGTGTTCAAACCTTGCAGGGTTACAGAGACCTTGCAGATGATACTTGGATACCACCTCAGGCTAACCAAAAGTTCCGAGTTGTTGTTAGGGATATTCCTGAAACCCCACCTTCATTCGTTCTGAATTTCTGGGTCGAAGCACAACACGATACCAACAATAACAGAATTCCAGAGTTGAGTGAATATCAGTCAGTACCTCTTAATGCAGATACAACAGATGTGAATGGAAATACAACTTACTTCGTCTCAAATCCGGCATGCCAACCAACAAATGATTGCATAGATGACCGCCAAACCGGTTTGACAGTCCCTAATGGGGAACCAGCCCCTCGAACTAGTTTGTTCGTTTCTGGTACTGATATTTCTGGTAACCCTATTGATGGAGGAGATGCTGGTTTCATATCAGATTTGATCACCTATATTGGAAAGCAATCCCGCCCACCTGGAGTTTACTCATTCCATGTTAGCGATGCTGGTGGAAACCCATTGACAGAGTTTAACAAATCAGTATATGCTGGTAATGTTTACCATTTGTTAGTTGAGGGTAATGACGATAATGGTTGGAGAGATGTAGATTATGTGAAGGTGGATCTTAATCCAGCAATCAATGATGACCTCATAGTTTACTTCTCACCACGTAATGGAACTTCTTGGAGTGACAGCACTTCAGCAGATATGCTGACTGTAGATGAGGATGGAACCGGTCCACGAATCACACGATT
>JACNFL010000193.1 GCA_014384685.1 Methanobacteriota archaeon | reverse complement strand
CAACCAACAACAAAAAACAACCTTCACCAACAACATAGCCAAATTCATCCGCTTGAAACACAACCGGGAGAGTTTCGGGGTCCAGTTCTACGCACAGAAGTAAACCTGAACCTTGAACCAAAGTGATTTCTTTAGGGAATTCTTCCTGTAATTCTTCAAGTTTTGAGAGAAATTCATCTCCCTTTTCAACAATGTTAGCACGTAATTCCGGAGTTATCTTGCTGAGTACTTCTATTGCTGTTTCTAGCGCTCTAGGGTTAGTAGTCATGGTATTCCCATAGATTCCAACAACATATAATTCCGCAGCACGTTCTGATAATCCTACAACAGAAAGAGGATATTGCCCTGCATTGAGTGCTTTTGACCAAGTCTCAAAGTCAGGTGCTTCAGCGGATTGAAAGCCAGGATAATCAACAATTGAAAGGCACCCTTTACCACGAAACCCAGCCTGTATAGAATCAACTAACAACATACTTCCATGTTCGGAAGTTAACCTTCTAGCTTCATCATAAAATTTCCGAGTTACAGATTGACCGGGGGATCCTTCTCCTTGTACTGGTTCTAAGGCGAGCAATTCAATGAAAAATTTCTCTTTCTCTGCTCTTAAAAATGCTGATTGCAAATCTCCAATATTGTTCGGTTCAACGATGATGATATTATCACGCTCACGGAAAGTTGCAAGATTATCTATGTATCCTTTTTTACAAGAATCAGATATTGATGCTGGCCTTTGTGTTCTTCCATGAAATCCCTGCTTGAGTGCAATTATCTTTATCGGTTTTCCTTCATGGCGGCCACCTGGACCCGTCATATTATTGGAATTAACATCAGCAATTCGCATACCTAGTGTTACTGATTCAGACCCACTATTTACGCAGATGAACTTTGAAAAAGGGCAACCACCGCGAGAATGGCCAACCTCTCTACGTAATGCATCTGCTAACTTCTTCTGGCTAAATGAAGCCGTCATCACATTTGCCATTACCCAATTTTTTGACATTGCATTAATTACATTATCAGGACCGTGGCCATATCCAAGCATCCCATACCCCCCATTGTCGTGCAAAACTGCCCCATGAGAAGTGATTATCCAAGGGCCACGAGCAGCTATTGCAACATATGGATTAACGGTTGCAGCTGGATAGAAATTAATGAAATCAGATTGCAACGTTTGGATTAATTCTGATTCATCCATCATTAACAACCCGGGACCTAATTGCGCTGAATATTCTTTATGATTTTTTGATGCTTCTGAAATGGCGTCTACTAGATTCTGATCTGATGCTGCAAAACGAGTGATAACTATGTCCATTAAACCAATGGTTTGTCGTGGCCCCGAATTCATCCGAATTTCATCTAACAAATCCAACATCGGGTCTTGCATGTCATTGGGAGAAGGATTACGCTCATCAATTTATGCTGTAAGTACGCCTGTATTTTTGTTCCCAAAACAATGTCTTGTTGCATACGACAATTCAATTGTAAAATCTATTTTTCAATTGGATTTTTGATTTGAATATATTTGTCATTTGAACAGCATATTATTCTCAAAAATAATGATGTTGAAAATAAATATGAAAAATAAGGAAGTTTTCTAATTTCATATTAGATAACACCGATAATCCTTGAATTATTATGGATCCAAAGTATCAAGCCTAGCACATAATTAAAAAATACATATTATCCGTCTTTCCAATTAGAAAACAAATTCGGATAATTCTTTCTAACCAGTTATCTATATTGGTAAATTAAACTAGAAAAACCATTAGTTTCAATTGAATTTTGATTATATCACCAATTGTTCAAAATTATAACTACCAATTGGTCAATTCATGATTATCCGTCTTTTTCAATTGAATATTCAATTACTAATTCGGCATATAGTTAATATACTGACTCCAAGCGTAGGATATTGACCGAGACATGGGATGCACGGTAATAGAGAGGGAAAAAATATGACAGATGAATCATTTAGGATACAAGAATTGTTACAACGAGAAGTTTACGTTAAACAAACGCGAGTTGGAGTAATAGTTGGGGAGAGATATCACCCCAATGAAGAAAGAGTTCAATCTTTCAGATTACAGGTGGAACCAGGAGTAGCGGATGAATTTATGCGCAAGCCTGCTGAGTTCGCCCCACTTTCAAAAGAACTTCTTCACAGTATTCAATCAGACGGCAGTATCAAACTAACTAAGTCTATGAGAGAATTACAACGCAGATGGAGAAACACAGTTCGTATCAATGAAAAATTATACGCGCCTGATGAATTACTTGACCGAGCAGTTCTTGACACCCAGGGTGAAGATCTAGGAGTAGTGATTGGCCTAGTGAAAATTAAGCGAACCTACCGTGGTGTAAGAGTAAAAGCTCGAGGAAACCTAAGAAGAAGATACAGATTAGAAAATGGTGTAATCAACATACCAGTTCAATTCCTAGCACGCACTAGTCCTCGTTTGGATGAGATAATTCTTTCACGCACATTTGACAAATTGATGGGACTGCCATCATATCTAAAGTTGAATTCGGGAGAAATAAACGAAGAAGACTTTGAAGAAGAAGAATGAGATTCCTAA
The DNA here is from genome assembly GCA_014384685.1 of Methanobacteriota archaeon. Next base: position 5,098 of record JACNFL010000193.1, on the reverse strand, counting down.
TCGGAACCGTTTAATTCAACCCCTCGGTGGCGCGGCTCACCCTTGGACGGGTAGCTTAGGTTGGTTGGAGCACCCGGCTGATAACCGGGAGGTCGCAGGTTCAAATCCTGCCTCGTCCACTCCCGTTTTATCACAAGGGAAGGATTTTTGGTTTTTTTTAAAAATAAACGGGGTTTTCAAAAACATTATTACCATATATTCCTAACCTTCACTTAACTTACTCATGATTACTAGAACCATATTACACACAAATGACATGAAGGGACCACTGGTCGGAGAGATTGAGGGGAGCGCCTGCCAGTAGTCTCAGGAAGTATTGACGGAGACCTTGCATCTGCATTAGCAGAACGTTTGGGTTGGCAACATCATGAATTAGTTGCTAGGAGATTCCCTGATTCAGAGGCTTATGTTCGTGTGCCTGCAAAAAGTATTGATGCGGTACGCTCTGAACCGGTTGTTATTGTAGCAACAACTTTTCCTGATGACGGAATTGTTGAAGCATTATTGATGCTTGAAGCGATTCATGATGTAAGATCAGGGAATCTGCATAATTTAATGGGCGAGGGGCCTGAAAATCTTGATGATGTTGGCCCAGGAATATTTCTAGCAGTCCCTTACTTTGGATACAGTAGGCAAGATAAAAGATTTCAGCAAGGAGAAGTAATTTCTGCCTCTCTAATCGTACGGTTACTAGCACGCCATATTGATGGATTAATTGTCTTAGATTTACACGCCCCATCAGTATTGGATGACCTTGACACCCCAGTTGAATTTGTATCAGCAATGCCAGAAATTGCTGAACACCTAAAAATCAACGTTAATCCTGATTTTATCCTAAGTCCCGATAAAGGGGCGATAGAAAGGGCAACCCATGTTGCAAATCTAATTGGTTGCAAATTCTCATATCTTGAGAAAACAAGAATTGATGCGCACACTATTCAACACAAGCCAAAGGACTTGGATGTTGGCGGCGCAGTCGTTGCGATTGTTGATGATATGATTAGTACTGGTGGGACAATATGCAAGGCCAGTGATGCATTGCTATCCCAAGGGGCCAAAGAAGTACACGCTGCATGTACTCACGGTTTGTTTACCGGTGGAGCCATCACTAGACTAGATGACCATGTTAGTGGCGTTCATGCAACTGATTCTATTGCTAGCAACCCACGCGCTCTTGTTTCATCGGCTGCTGCTTTAGCAAGGGGTGTTGAGCAGTTGCGAGAGCGGTTGAATCTTTGAGCAGCCACCCGAATAAACATTCACTACACCATGCGGTGCGTTTATACAGACCACGCCCTCGGCGGAACACCTACAGGAGGAGAGAATCCTATGAGCGTACATATTGATTTTGAAACACCTGCCGATGTGCAGGACATGGTTTATGAGTTTGTGAAGAAGATTGACAAGGAGGGTGGAAGCCACTTCAAGAAGGGGATGAATGAAGTCATCAAAGTCTGCGAGCGAGGCGATGCTAAGCTTGTGATTATGGCAGAAAATGTCAACCCTGGAGAAATGATGATGCCGATTCCAATGATTTGCAAAGAACGTGGAATCCCTTACATCTATGTCAAAGACCAAAGTTACCTTGGAGAGGCTGCTGGACTTCCAGTTGGACGCCCAACATCAGCAATTGCAGTTATTGAGATGGATGGGGCAGCAGAGGAATTCAAAACCGTAGTTGCATCTGCTAATGAACTAGCAGGAAACTGAGGTGAACCTGATGACAGACGGTTGGCCGGCAGAAGTCGTTGAAATTGTAGGACGAACCGGTATGACCGGTGAAGCTACTCAAGTCAAAGTCCGTGTAAATGACGCGCCAAATCCACGGGACGTTGGTAGAATTATTACTCGAAATGTGTTAGGCCCAATACGTGTTGGAGATGTTTTGATGCTCCGAGACACTGGCCGTGAAGCACGTAAACTCGGAGGTCGATGAGATGCCCGAACGACGTGTTTGCACATTTAGTGGCGAAGAAATTGAACCAGGTACTGGACAGATGTATGTTCGTAAGGACGGTACCGTGCTGTGGTTCAAGAGCAGTAAAGCCCGTAAGAACATGGTGAATTTGAAGAGAAATTCCCGCAAAGTAAAGTGGACCCGCCACTATGTAAAAGGCGGCATTCAGTGAAATTTTTTGTTTCGCTCAAGCGTTTTGCTTAAACAGGGGTGGCGTCACGGCCGCTTCAGTGATTACTATGCAGACGACATTTGTGATGGTCAAACCCGATGGGGTTCAGCGAGGATTGGTTGGCAAGATTATTGGCCGTTTTGAAGAAAAAGGACTACGTTTGGTGGGTTTGAAGCAATTGACACCTTCCCACGAATTAGCGGCTAGCCACTATGCGGTTCACTCAGAACGACCATTCTACCCTGGATTACTCAAATTCATCACATCTGGGCCTGTTGTAGCAATGGCGTGGAGTGGCGTAGAAGCAATCAAGGTGGCTCGCAATATCATTGGCCCAACCAATGGACGTGATGCTAACCCCGGTACAATTCGTGGTGATTGGGCGATGGATATTGGACACAACATAATCCATGGCAGTGATGCTGAAGAAACTGCAGAATTTGAATTGGAGCTTTGGTTCCCTGAGGGATTAGTAGATTGGACTCGCTCAGCAGAAGATTGGGTTTACGAATAATAAAATTTAGATTACAGGGGCAGGTGACATGGATGAAAGAGAGAAGACAGCCCATTGTTGCAGTCCTAGGCCATGTTGATCATGGCAAAACTAGCCTACTTGACCACATTCGTTCACTAGGAAGTGAAAGACAATCATCCGTAATGGCTAGAGAAGCCGGTGGGATTACCCAACATATCGGAGCGACTGAAGTCCCATCTGCTGTTCTTAACGACCTCTGCGCGCCATTGATGGGTGGGAAAAATTTCAACTCACCAGGTCTTTTGTTTATCGACACACCTGGACACCATTCTTTCTCTACCCTTAGAACTCGCGGGGGCTCACTGGCTGACATCGCCATTTTGGTAATTGACCTAGTTGATGGTTGTAAACCACAAACCCTAGAGTCAATGCGAATCTTGAGACAAGCCAAAACTCCATTTGTGGTTGCTTGCAATAAAGTCGATAGAATCCATGGTTGGCAATCTGAATATGGTAGAGCAATGGCAGTTTCTTTGAGAAAGCAGAGTAAAGATGTGCTTGCGCTCTTTGACCAAAAATACTGGCAGTTAGTTGGCCAATTTGGGGAGCAAGAATTCAATCTTGAGCGTTATGACCAAATTTTGGATTTTACGAAGAACATTGCACTAGTTCCCTGTTCAGCAAAAGAGGGCGAGGGAATTCAAGACCTGCTAGCAGTAACTATTGGATTGGCTGAAAAGTTCTTGGCTGAACAATTAGAAGATGTTGAAGGAAGTGCAGAAGCAACTATTCTTGAAATGAAAGATGAGAGGGGGCTTGGTAAAACACTAGATATTATTCTTCACAGAGGTACAATGAATAAGGGAGATGAAATTGCAATTGCCACACCAACTGGCCCATTGGTGACTAAAATTAAGGGTATGTTTTCACCACGAGGAATGTCTGAAATGAGGGACGCCGGAGACCGTTGGGATTCAGTAGATACAGTTTCAGCCGCGGCTGGGTTAAAATTGAGTGCGCCTGATATTGAATCTATTCTAGCAGGAACTACACTCCGAGTTATTCCTGATGATGACTCGCGTCAGGAAATAATTGACCAAATTACAGAAGAGTGTGAAATATCAATCGACTTAGATGAAGAAGGAATTGCTATCAAAGCTGATACATTAGGTGGATTGGAAGCGCTAGCATTCGAAATAAGAGGGATGAAAGATACTAGTGGCAATCCTCGAAACATCAATATCCGCTCTGCCACGATTGGTCCAATAAATCGTAAAGACATCAGAAGTGCTGCTATTTCTGACGACCCATACGAGAGAGTTATTCTTACCTTTAGTTCAGGTATCTTAGCAGAAGCACAGGCAGAACTCAGTAGTGATGATTGTGAAGTATTACATATTGGCTCAGACATCATTTATCACATTCTTGAAGAGTATGAAGAATGGATTGAAACGACCAAAAAGAAATTGGAGGAAGAAGGGCGAGAAAACGTCATTCACCCTGGTCGGATTTTAATTATGGAAGACCATATCTTCCGACGCTCTGGACCGGCTGTTGTCGGAGTCAGAGTATTAGGTGGTAGAATCAACGTTGGGCAACGCCTGTTGACAATTGATGGGGAAAAGGCAGGTCGGGTGAAATCTATCCGCGATGGCGATCATGTGTTGAATGAAGCGAAGCAGGGAGATGAATTGGCGGTCGCTATTGATGGAATCACAATTGGCCGAGGTGTTGATGAAGAAGATGTACTCCTAGTTGATGTCCCAGAGTCACACGTTCGAAAATTACGTAAATTGAAAATATCAAGTATTGAAGAAGAAATCCTCACTGAAATAATTGCAATTCATCGCCGAGATGACCATTTTTGGGGCCGTTAACCATTGAATTGTGGTTGATGTTTCAACCCCCAACCCTTTAGTACGAATTGGACGGGTCAGTTTTTGTAGAACGGAGTGATGGCAATGCAGACGACTATGGGTGGGGATGGAAGAACCCGAGATTTGATTGCAACTGTAAGCGCAATTTCAAACGGATTGATGAATGAAGTATCAAAAGTCATCATCGGAAAACAAGAGAATTTGAGAAAGGTAACCATCGGTATTCTCTCTAACGGAAATATGTTGCTAGAGGATTTCCCTGGACTAGCGAAGACCCTTCTTGCAAACACATTTGCAAGAGCACTTGGCTGTAAATTCAAGCGTGTTCAGTTCACCCCTGACTTGCTACCTTCTGATATTATGGGGACATACATGTATGATCAAAAGGCTGGAGAATTCAAACTCCGACCGGGGCCTCTATTCTCAAACATTCTATTGGCTGATGAGATTAACCGTGCACCACCTAAGACCCAGGCTGCATTACTTGAAGCAATGGCAGAAAAACAAGTTACAATTGCGGGTATTACTCACAAATTACCAGCACCGTTTGTTGTATTGGCTGCTCAAAACCCAATTGAACAAGAAGGAACCTACCCCCTACCAGAAGCACAAATGGA
>JACNFL010000162.1 GCA_014384685.1 Methanobacteriota archaeon | reverse complement strand
TGCAAGGGGTTGAACATGATCTGAATGCAGTTCCGACATCAACTGAAGAAGTGATATCAATTGACGAAGAAGATGTCTAGCCGTCCATGACATGGATCGGCTCTCGTCGCTTCTTGATGTACCGAAATAATATTCTGGAAAATACCATTGAACAAAGAAGGAATACGATGGATGCCCACAGTGGTGCATCGGTTTCCGTTGCGAAGAACCACGTGAAGAGGAGGATGGCAGCTCCATAGAAAGCACGAAAAATGGAATATGCAATGAATGATTTAAACAGAGGATGTTCCAATAATCGTTGAAACATAAAATCACATTTTGCGGGCGGGATTGCCCGCATAGGTGCCCGCCTCTGTGATGTCCTTGGTAACCACACTACCCGCTCCAATTACTACATCATCACAGATTGTTACAGGCATTATGGTAGCGTTAGTACCAATGCTGACTCGATTACCAATGATCGTCTCTTTCCATTGGGTCTGGTCGCCTCTTGCAGGGCCGCCTATTTTGAATGGGTCGTTGATGAACATGGCTCCATGACTGATGAAGCAGTCTTCTCCGATAGTCACGAGTTCACAGATAAATGCGTGGCTCTGCACACGCGTGCGGGCGCCGATTGTCACTCTGCGCTGGATTTCTACGAAGGGGCCAACAAACACATTATCAGATATTTTGCAACCATAGATATTAGTTGGTTCAATGACTGTGACACCTTCTCCAAACTCTACATCTACAATTCCTGATTGGATACGGCGAGGTTCGCCCATATGGTGCGCCTCGGGTGACTAACACTTCAACGCCACGCCCGAAACATTGACCGTGAAGGGGTAATAGCACAACTTGGGGGGATTGCGTGGGTATTGAAATTGAGCGGAAATTTTTGATTGAAGATTCAACCACATTACCTCCACTAGGAGAAGGTGTGCGGATGATACAATGCTATCTCCCTTCTGAGGATTGGTTGAATTTTTGGCCAGGTGAAATTAGTGAATTAGAAGAAGTGTTGGCCGACCCGCTCTCTGCATATCGGTTTAGAGTGCATGGGAATACAGCTATTGCAACAGCAAAAAACCGCTCTGATGGCCCATCACGGTTAGAATTTGAAAAGGAAATACCATTAGAATCGGTGCTTGAAATTGTTAATTCTAGAAAATATCCAAGTGTTGAAAAAACACGCTATAAAATCCCAACGAATGATGATTTGTTTTGGGAAATTGATTTATTTGAAGGTAATAATTCTGGTTTGGTCATCGCTGAAATAGAAATACCATCACCTGATTATTCTATCACCTTACCAAATTGGGTTGGGCGCGAACTTACAGGACAAGATGATGTGTGGTCAAACCAAGCGCTAGCAAATTACCCGCGCCCCAATTAAGGCTGAAATGACTTGACGGCAGAAATTACCTGCTCGACTTCATCATCTGAAAGATGGGGATGAACTGGAATAGAAACTACACTCTCACAGATTGCTTCAGTAACTGGTAATGCGCCCTGTTGATGCTGTGTGTGTCCCTCATACAATGGTTGAAGGTGACAAGGTATGGGATAATGAATTCCTGTAGAAACTCCTTTCTCATCCATGTGTGCTTGGAACTCATCACGATTATCTACACGCAAAACATACTGATGCCAAGCATGTAATGCACCTTCACGTATTGCTGGGGGATTAGTCCATTCAAGGGATGAAAATGCTTCATTGTATCGGGTAGCGATTTGGTTACGACGAGCAACCCAATCATCTAGGTGTTTGAGTTGGACTCTACCTACAGCACATTGCATTTCTGAAAGACGGAAATTAGAACCAAGGAAATCGTGACGGTATTTGTCTAACCGCCCGTGATCTATTGCCATGCTGATTTTATCTGCTAAATCTTCACGGTTTGCTAATATTGAGCCACCATCTCCACCAACAGCCATGTTTTTACTTGGGAAAAAGGAAAATGTTGCTAAATCTCCCATGCTACCAATTCTCTGTCCGTTCAATTCTGCACCATGTGCTTGGGCTGAATCTTCAATCAACGGAATGTTGTGATTCTTTGCAATCTCAAAAACACGGGGTGAAATTGGTTGGCCATACAAGTGGACAGCGATGATTGCTTTTGTGGCATCTGTAATTGCCTTCTCAACTTCATCAGGACATAATGTGTGATATTCTTCTTCAACATCAACAAAAACAGGAGTTGCTCCGACTTGATCAATACAAGTAGCACTAGCAATGAATGTGTGTGATGGAACAATTACTTCGTCACCATATCCCACATCAAGTAGCCGCAGTGCGGCGATTAATGCGGTTGAGCCATTTGAGCATGGGGTCCCTGCAAGAGCGCCACAGTATGCTGCCCACTCTGCTCCAAATGCTTTGGAATGTGGGCCTTTAATCCATCTACCTGAATCAAGAACGTCGCTTACAACCTCTCTCATTTCATCATTGATGAACATTCGACCAAGTGGAATCTTGTCTCCCAATGTCTCACCTTCTGAGTTGCGCGGGTGGGTATTTCCTACTTGAGTGAGGCGGATTACAGACTCTAGCACGCGCTAGAAATATGCATAACCGTTGAATTGAAATCAAACAGTTACCCCGTTCACCTTACGCAGGGGTTGCCAAGCTTGGTCAACGGCGCTAGGATGAGGTCCTAGTCCTCAGTGGTTCGCAGGTTCAAATCCTGCCCTCTGCATCAATAATTAATTTGGGCAGGATTTGAACTCCGCGTTAAATGATTTCAATAGATTATTAGCCATTTGACGCTGGAGTTTGATGCTGGACTGACCAACGGGAAGGAAGCATCAGACCGTTTGAAATCCTGCCCTCTGCATCAAATTTTATCATTTTTCATCAAATATCATCAAATCAAATCAAATTTCTTTTCACATGAATTTGAATGGGAGTGCGTGTTAGTTGAGTTTACTTATTTAGATAATCTTAAACTAGTTCAGCTATCATCATTAATTCATGAATAGCAATCCAGTAGAAGATGAGCATGATATTGCTAGAAACATTGAATTTGAAAAGCAACGTTTGAAGTCAGTAATTAAATCCTTCAAATTCGGAAGTAATGTACTCACTGGATTATTGGTGGTGATGTCATTAATCTTGTACTATATTGTTGAAGGTAATGTGGCAACAAAAGAACTGGTAACAATATGTATAGTTATGAATATTTTTTGCTTACTCGGGTTATCATCATCAATTCTAATGCAGAACCGATTTATTCAGAGGTTGGATGACCTTGACGGTCAATAACTAATTATCAACCGCTCTTTTTAGTAAAATGGTGTTGTCATCAAATAGTGTTGAATTTAAATATCACCCCACCTCGCGGTAAGTGGTCAACACGTTGTCTGGTGACTCAACTATGCATTCCGCCCACGGCTGCCATGTCTATCTTGACTATGTCAATTTTAATCCAAATGTTGAGGAAGTTGATACTTGGGTATTATCACTACTACGCTCAAGTGTGAAAGAGTGTGGGGTCAAAGAAGTACACTCTCATTGTGAGGTTTTTGATGGGGTTGAAAGTCCCCCTGGGTTTGCCGCGGTTATCCTAATCGATGAGAGCCACGTCACCGCTCACTGTTATTATGAAAAAGGGTGGTTGGCAGTTGATGCTTTCACTTGTGGAACACATGACCCGAATGATTTGGCTGATGTTATCCATGCCAAACTAATTGCAAAGTGTGAAAACTTGAAATTAATGAATCGTAACGTAGTTGAGCGATTTCTTCACGATGATCTATCACAAAATAAGGAGTGATTTTGTGTCTGGTGTACGTCAATTTATTGACCATAATTATCATCATTTCAATGCCGGGGCGTTAGCCGATTGTACCCGATCACTTGAGGGATTTCTGGACAAGGGTGGAAAATTAATTGTGACTTTAGCAGGTGCCATGTCAACTGCTGAAATCGGGCGCTCTTTGGCACCTGCAATCCGTGCTGGTTTAGTCCACGCTATCTCATGTACAGGCGCAAATTTAGAAGAAGATTTGTTTAATTTAGTGGCTCATAATTCATACAAAAAGGTTGATTGGCGAAATCTAAGCGCTGAGGATGAATTGCAATTACAAAAGCAAGGTTTGAATCGAGTTACTGACACTTGTATCCCAGAGGCAGAGGCTATTCGTGTTGTAGAAAGTGCTCTTTTACAACAGTGGTTAACTGCAGAAAAAAATCAGGATACGAAGCCACCCCACCAATATTTATTTGACATTCTCAATTCTGAAAATTTTGAATTTCAAGCCGACCCGAACACAAGTTGGCTGATAGCTGCTGTAGAAATGCAAATTCCGATTTACACACCTGCTTGGGCGGATAGCACATTGGGGAATATTTTCTCTGCTCGACTAATTGATGGAACCCTCGCCAGTGACAATATTATCACAACAGATTTGGCAAGGATGGGTGACATTTCTTCTTGGTATCAAGAACAAGAATCGAAAATAGGTATTTTGCAGGTTGGTGGTGGTGTTGCTGGAGATTTCCCCGTTTGTGTGGTACCAATGTTGCGCCAAGATCTTGGAGAAGATGTTGATTTATGGGGGTGGTTCGCCCAAATTTCTGAATCAACGCCATCTTATGGTGGTTATTCTGGCGCACCACCCAATGAGAAAATTAGTTGGGAAAAATTAGGAGTTAAAACTCCAAAATTTGTAATTGAATCTGATGCAACTATTGTGTTACCATTAATTTTAGCGTACCTTATGGAAGGTTTAGAAAAATAAACTCTCCTTTTATCTCACTTTGAATACGAGTTTCCGTTTGTTGGCGGGATGTTTTCGGATTCCGAACACTTATGGTCCCCATAGCAGCCGGGAAAATGATGACAGATTGGGATAAACGCAAGCGGTCGGCCGTACTCGTTCGCGAAATATCTCCAAATTTTACCAAGGCTTTAGCAAATTATTTCGGAACAGGGCCAACAAATATTGATGCTTCGATTGAAGCCCATAACAAATATGTAAAGGCTTTAGAAGAAAATGGTTTGGAAGTTACTATCCTTCCCGGATTAGAAAACCATCCTGATTGTTGCTTTGTAGAAGATGCTGCTTTTATCGTAAATGGCGCGGCAGTAATCTGTAATCTTGGCCACCCAAGTCGTAGAGGGGAGGCTGAAAGTATTGCAGAAGCTCTTTCTCAACATTTGGAAACAATTGTTATGCCCAAGAACGCTAAATTAGATGGTGGGGATGTTGTCTTTTACGACGATTATTTTCTAATCGGGCGTTCCACTAGAACAAATGAAGATGGGGTCAAATTTATTGAGAATGTTTGCCATGACAGAGGATTCAAAACTTTTGTTTTTGACATCCCAGAAACAACACTTCATCTTTCAACAATTTGTTCTTCACCGGCCCCGGGAATATTGGTTACTGCAGAGGGACACTTGCAGCCAGAACAATTTGATGGTCTTGATGCAGAAATTATTTGGGTACCGAATGAAGAATCATATGCAGCAAACACAATTGGCTTTGAAAATGGCTGTGTAATCATTTCAGATAGTTACCCAAAAACTGCCAAATTGATGTCCCAACATGGATTCAATGTTACATGTGTTAACATGGAACACATCCGTTGTGCTGATGGTTCGCTCACTTGTTTAGGGCTATTTTTCAAGTGAAATTGTCTGCTCCACCAATCGTTGGGTTCAACAGGGAATTGATGTTCGCATTGCTAATGCGCGTCAAGGCGGTGCTACTCACCTTGCTTTTTACAACCTCAATGTTTGCTGGTTGTTTAGACTCAAATGATAATGATTTACCCGGTGCTAGTGACTTGGATGTTGGTGTTCAAACCCTAGTCGGTGGGGTTTTTCAAAACGTAAAATTCTCGGCTAGTAATGATTTATCTGTTTATATTCCGTATTTGATTATGAACCCTGATAGTGGTTATGTTCAAAATTCCACGATTATCGATATCAAAAAAGGAAGTTCTGTTGAAGTTTCAATTTTGGCCCCGCCACGAGCTGAAAATGCACTATTTATGATCGGTGAACTAGGGAGAGAAGATTGGCCAACAAGAGACACAAACACCTCATGGAGTACATGGATTGGTGATGGTGGTGCCAACTCACCCTCACATGGTGGTATTACTCGTGTTGTTGGGGATAATAGTACATTTGATTCAATCAATTATTCAACTGAAAATGGAGGCAAAGTAGCTTTTCAGACATTCGCAGTGATTAGACCTTCAGCACCAGGATTTGGACCTGATGCTGGTGGAGATTTTGCTACTGGAATAATGAACGGGAGAACTGTTTATGACCGTCTTTATGAAATCACAGACCCGACTCCCGATACAACTGATGTTGACCGAAGAATGGGTTACTGGGACCGTTGGGCGGGTCAAGGAAATCCTGCATACGAAGATGCTGCGAATTACTTAGTTGCTGAATTGGAATCTTTTGGATTAGAGGTTATGAAACATCGTTTCGAATTCACAGATATATTCAACAAACAAAATCCAGAGTCACTGAATGTTTGTGGTTACCGTTGGGGTAAAGAAGTGCCAAACGAGTGGTTAGTATTTGGTGCTCATTTCGACGTTGCTCCCCCGGCAAATAGTGCCATTCCTCTACTTGACCCGCACATCACAGGCAGCAGAACTTACGGTACCCGAGTTGGTGCTTATGACAACACTGCAGGAACAAGTATGGTTTTAGAGACTGCGAAAATGATGTCAAATTTTGATTCTCGGCGTTCCATGGTTTTCTGCCTTTGGTCAGGTGAAGAAGGTGGCAAGCGAGGAAGTGATTATTGGACAGATTTCTATGTCAAAGAAGATAATCCTGAGGTAACTGTAACCAATTACATCAATTTGGATATGGCTGGTGTAAACTGGCCCGGGGGTGGCGGTGCACCACATGGTGACCCTGAACCAACTCCTGATGAGGATGGTTATCCTAAAGATGAAGAGGTTTGGCCAATGCGAGTCTATCTTGGTCCGACGGATTCTTATGAAAATCTGAGCCAAAAAGAACTAGTTGGCTTGCAAGAATGGATTGGTTCTGACGCTTTGGGTGTTGAACAACAGATTGGCACCCTCACTGGCGAAGGATTTGAAGAATCCACTTGGAAATATAATTCTTGGATCGCTTCTGACAGGCCAGAGATAATCATCTACGAAGACACCACTGCACGTTCAGACCACGCTTCATTCCAAGACAACCTCGGAACCGTTACTATTGGGTTTGGAGGTCTTGTTGACGGTTACTGGTGCTATCACCAAGTTTGTGATACACTTGAAGAAATGGAAGATTGGATGGATACTACAGGCAAGGATTACGGAGAAGAAAATACTGGCGTAACAAACCTCGTAAACAGCCTTGATTTCATTACATGGTGGGCTGTATACTCATTCTTCCATCTTGATGAAGCGCCGATTGAAAATACCTTACTCTGATACAATTATCTTCAATTAACCCAAAAGTAAAGCCTGTCCACTGGGAATAATTGTGAGATATACAAGTCCAATAAAAATTGTAAGAAATACCCAAAATACAGGTTCTGACCATGCCTTTATTTTACGACCATCAAGGGGTCCAAATGGAAGCATGTTGAATGCTCCGAGGATGGCGTTTGCAACCATCCAATAATACACGGCGAGCGACAGTACCCCCTCTCCTGAAATTAGCATTAGTGCCACAGGCAATCCAAGCAACCACAGACAAAGATTAGAGGCAGGGCCTGCAAA
>JACNFL010000150.1 GCA_014384685.1 Methanobacteriota archaeon | reverse complement strand
TATACCAGCCATCAAAGCTAAAATGACTGTCAAATCAATAGGTCCTGATCCTGCCCCAAATGACTGAACATTCATTCCAAATATACTTGCAACCGCAGTAATTGGTAGCATGATAGTGGCAATAATCGTCAACAGTCTCATGACTTCAGCTGTTTCAGCCTGTGACTCCGCCAACCGCATTGATGTTTGAGAAATATAGGTGTCACGAGTTGATGCGGCACCAGAACTGTAATTCTCAACGCGGGTCACAATCGAGTGAGTCAAATCCGCTAAATCCCGATAGTAAAGGTCGGTTTTTTCAGTTACGAAGCCATCTGTAGAGCGCAGCATTCCTTGAATAAGATCGTCAAGAGGAGTGGTTGATTTTGCAATCTCACGTAGTTCTCCCTTTATCTCGTGCAAATCTTCAAGAAGATTTGGGAATTTTTGTGTAGGGTCAAAAACTTGGTCTTCTAATTCGTCTAGTCTTTCGGATTGGCGGCTCAAAACCTTCATCCAATCATCAGCAACTGAGTCAAGAAGTTGGTATAGTAAATACTCTGTATTCATCATTCCATCCTTCATAAAACTCTTCGAACGGATGCGTTTTCTAAACTCTGCAATACCAGGCATATGAGCGTGACGTATTGTGATTAACCACCCATCTTGTAAGAATGAGCGGAGATATTCGGTGTCTAAGTCACGGTCTGCATCTCTTGCTTTGAAGGTGGTGAACTTGTGATTTTCATATACGAAGTTTCTACTTGCAGGCTCTTCAAAACAGTCGTCAACAGCTAGGTGGTGGAATCCCATTTTCTGTTGTAAGAAATCTCTAGTTGATTCTTCATCAGGCTGAAAAATATCTACCCATCCTCCTGAGTTTTCTGACATTATATCAGGTAACTCAGCAAGTGTTGAATCTACCATATCTGCACCAGGTTTGCCGGTGTGGACGCGAACTCGAGTCATGCATCTCCCTCAATATTGGGGCTGGGGGGTTCTTTCTTAACTGCGACGGCTAAGAAATCCCATACATAAACCCCTTTTAAGCGCTAAAATCAACGTTTCCCACTTATTTCAGGGGCGCTATGAAATCATTCGTTGATAGAAGAGGTCCATCTATGTACATCAGGAACCCCAGTGACTTCTATGAAAGCGGCTGAAATCTTCCTTTTCTTTTGTAATGCGTTACGCAGATCTATCAAGTCAAGAAGACAACAAGGGCAGTGCGCTCGGGCTGGCGTAACTTGAATTCGGACCGAGCCATCATCATCAGCTTGCATTGCTTTTAGTGCACCACTTTCAGCAATTGTACCGGTGCCATGTGGTTCTTGCCAAGATGAGAGAACATCGAGCAATTGCCGCTGCGCCGCCTTCTGTGCTCGACTACTCATCAACCTGCGCCTTAGGGTGGTTGGCTTTCCCTGTTGCGCCTTCAGACGTCAATACTGAGGATATGTTCGATAGTGATAGAACGGGAGTTGCTGGCTTTTGCTCGCTCTTCGGCTAACTTGAGAGTACGGCTCAAAAAACCCATTTTTGCTAATTCATCGAGTTTATCTAACTGCGGACCAAATTCAGCTGGATTTCCACCAGTGAGTGATTTTTTCATTTCATGCTGAATAGTTCCTGCTTCATCATAGTACAGTTCAAGCAATTCTTCTAAAGCATCATTTTCAACTTTCATGCTAGCAAACTTCCTAGCCATTTGACGAAGTAGTGCGGGGGTGATGACTCCAGCCCCTCCACCAACTAGAGATTCTAAAGGATCGGAAGTCACCGTCATGGGTGTAGATTCAACTTCTTGAGATTCATCTGGTAGACTCACCCCAATATTAGAAAGCGCTTCCTCAAGATGCCACGGCTTGATAGTCCCCATTGAATTGTTAGTGCAGACTGTTTCACAGGCTCGTAAAACATCTCTAAGATAGAGTTCTAACTCTTCACAAGTAGCAGTGACTGCAGCCGCACTGACTGAATCAACAGCATCAATGCGTTCAATCATCAATCCTCTTGTGCGACTGAAGCCAAGTCTTGTTCGCTGTGGGTCATCTAGTGTCTTTCGAGTTGAATCTTGGGCTAGAGTTTCTTGCTCCATACGTGGAACAACATCATTGAGTTTAGCAACTAGTAAAGTGACTAATTCCTGTTTCACAGCACCTGAAATCCGCAAGTCGGTGTATGCTGAAGCAAGTGCTGCAACATGAGAAGGAGACCAAGGTTTGGCGCTCATGACACACCGCGCAACTCGGTCCTCAATGAACCCTACGGCGTGAAGGAGAATTTCATGAATCCCATTCTTGGTGAAGAGGAATTGCATCACCAGCCGTCAAACATTCCATTCCATGTTCGGTTCTAACCCAACTATCTTCGAGGCCAATCGCACCATTTGTGTAGATCACCTTCGGCTCAATTGCCATGGTGCCTCCAATTTGAAGTGGATTTGAAAATCCTCGTGCAACTACAGGAGTTTCGTCTAAGTGAAGCCCAATGGAGTGTCCTAGGAATCGCGCTTGGTCAGGAGGAATGCCCATCAAGTGACCACTAACCCCCCTCTCTCTAGCAATTGTAACTCCCGCTTCGTAAGCCATTTCACAAGTGTCTCCTCTTGCTAACCCAGTTACTACCTCGTCACTAATTTCCTTCATGGCCCCAAGCCTCTCCACCCACTCCTCGTCAAGAGGTCCAACACTGAACATTCTAGTACAGTCTGAAACATAACCGCGGTGGCAGTGTACGATGTCAACTAATACTGGTTCACCGGTTTTGATACGGTGGAATCCAGCTCCTAGGCCAGCAAAAGAATGGGGTCCAGTACCACCAACTGCCGAATCAAAATAAGTTGGAACAGCGCCAGAATGGCCTGCTGCGATAACAACCCTATCGCAATTCATCGGCCATTTCCTCATCATGATTTGGCCGCCAAACCCGGCCGCTCTGCTTACTGAGTCAGCTGCGGCGGCGAGTTCTATTTCGGAAACACCTTCGCCGCCTTCATCAAGAATCGCTTCAAACATCCAGCGATTGACTTCACCACTGGCTCGCATCTGTTCTATTTCCCATTGGCTTTTTATTTCCCTAAGATTCCAAAGTAAACTAGTACAATCCGCAGATTCTCCAAGAATTTCCTGGAAAAATATAGCCTGATTATGAGGTAGTCTTCCATGTTGCATTGCTGGTGTGGCTGTGCATCCTCGTTGTTTCAATTCATCATTGAGATTTTTGACACGCGGCTGAGGTGACAACTCAAACGGTGCTGCTGAACCGCCAGCCTCCCAAATTGCTCTGTCAAGATTTTGGCGTACCCAAAAAACAGAATCAACGGAGGATTCTTTTGCACCAACAAGAAGCATTCCATTCTGGCGACCCCCTGACAACCAATAGAGGTCTACAGGGTCATGCACTAACATTGACTCAATTCCCGCATCCAAAAGAGCAATTTCAACCAGTTCAAGCCGATTTGCTAATTCATTAGGAGGCACTCTCCAATCAGCCCCTTCCGGCCCTACAAGTGCCGAAACATCCCACTCCATAGCAGGGCCGAGGGTGGCGACGCCCTAATGCATTGGCTTGTCATAGTTATCAAAAATAGTATTTTTCAATCCTTAAATAAGCAACTGAATTGGCCAATCTCATGACGGAAGAATCGACAATCATGAAAGAGAGAAACAGGTTACTAGAATGCCTTCGCCTAAAGCAGGTAGTAAGGGCTGGCTGGACTAGATTCCCAATTGAGGATCCAGAAACAGTTGCTTCTCATAGTTGGGGTATGGCTCTCCTCGGACTTTTGACATGTCCTGAAAATCTGAATTTGGAAAAGGTACTCACTCTAGCATTAATTCATGATTTAGCAGAGGTCGTTGTAGGTGACCTAACTCCATACGACCCCGAACCAGAAGAAGGAAAACGGGCTGCTGAAGAAAATGCGATTGCACAATTATTAGATGGCCATCCTAGGTCAGAAGAATTGCAGAATTTATGGCAAGAATTTGAGGATAGAACATCGCCTGAAGGTCTATTTGTTGCTGGCTTAGATAAATTGGATATGGGCCTTCAAGCAGAGATTTATGAAAGCGACTTCAATATTAATTTAGATGAGTTTACCAACGCTTCAAGAAGGATGGTCACGGATTCATATCTCTCATCGTTATTGAAACCGTGAATCGCTGCTTTGATTCGCATTTATGCGAATTTTTTTGCAGAAGCCGCTAGAGAGTCTAGTGCTGGCATTGGCTTTCCAGCAAGGAAGGTTAGGCACGAACCTCCACCAGTACTGTTGTGGCCAATTTTTTCATCAACCCCACGTTGGTTAACCAGTGTGCCTGTATGGCCACCACCAATGATAACGAAAGCATCGGTTTCAACACAGGTGTTTAGGACTTCAATCGTTCCAAAGGCGAATTGAGGTTTTTCAAAATATGATGCCGGGCCATTCCAAAGCACACATTTGGCATCCATAATTGCAGGCCTGATTGACATCAATGTTGCAATTCCAATATCATAGATTGGATATTCTGTAGGTAATTCTTGAACCGATAAAGGAACTCTCTGAGAATCAATTTCAATTGCTAAGTCAGTTGGTAAGATTAGTTTGTTGAGATGATTCTCAACCACCCACTCAGCCATTTCCCAAGTTCTTTCAAAAGCATCTCCAAGGCTTCCACGAATGTAATTTTCATTCTCATATCCTAGTGAATTTCCTGCAGCCCATAACATCAGATTTCCAACTACTCCTACTGGAATAATGGTATCAACAACATCTCGATTTAGAAGATTGACCGCAATATCAAGCGAATCATCACTCTTGACACCGCCAAGAATTACTACATGTGGCCTAGGTGGATTGTCCACAACACCACCAAGAGCATCTAATTCCCTCTGAACTAAAACTCCTGCATAGGATGGAAGAACAGGGCCAAAACCACAGATTGTTGGTGAATTACGATGAGCACAAGCGAATGCATCGTAGACAAATGCATCAGCAACACTGGCAAGTTTTTGCACTATTTCAGATTGTGATAATTCCTCAAGAGATGCCTTTTTCATTGAAATCTCTTCATCCCATCCTCTTACATTGTCTAAGAAGAGCATTTCTCCATTCTTCATGTTCTGTATTGCATTGAGAGCGACCTCTCCACAGACATCCGGGATAAACTCGATATTTCTACCAAGTAGAACACCCAATAATTCTGCATGTCTCTCCATTGAGGTGAAGTCATCTTTTCCTGGTCTACTCTGATGGGCTAAAATAACCACTTTTGAACTCCCAAGCCGCCTTATGGTGGGCAAAATTGCTCGTAACCTTGCATCATCAAGGAACTCTCCTGTTACAGGATTTAGAGGTGAATTGACATCAACTCTGACAAGCACAGTCTTCCCAGAAAGGTCTGCATCACTCAGGCTGAGGAGCGAGGCCATTGGTTGGCCGACTTGTCGCTTACCTTTTACTGAAACGGTCTTGGAATAGACAAAATCTAGGTTGATTTATCCAACAAAACCACTAATTTGCGAACTCTATAAGAATGGACAGCAAACCTCGCGCGTAGCGGGGTTGGGATGCCACGTAATGGAAATAGTAAGGCGGATGCTGGTGAAAAAACAGCCGACGCGCGCGCAGTACCACGAATAGGTAGTAGTAAGCGCAATGGAACTAAGACCTCTTCATTTGGTGTTTCAAAAAGAGAAAGCCACGATTCCGCTGAATTTTATGGTTCAGCAATGTATAGTGGTCTGCCAAAAGAGTCGGATACCGGTGATTTGGGTGTTCTCCCTGATGAATTAGTCAATCGTGTTGTGTGTGGTGATTCTAGAAACATGAGAGAGGTTCCTGACAATTCTGTTCACATGATGGTCACCTCACCTCCGTATAACGCATCCAAAACTTATGATGATGATCTTGCACTTAGTGAGTATCTAGAACTATTGAGAGGAGTATTTGATGAATGCTACCGCGTACTTGTGCCAGGCGGTCGTGCTTGTATTAACGTGGCAAATTTGGGCAGGAAACCGTATATTCCTCTTTCATCTTTCATCAATCAGATAATGATTGAAATTGGTTTTCTACCACGTGGTGAAATTATTTGGAATAAGGCTGCCAGTGCAGGCGTATCATGCGCATGGGGTTCATGGAAGTCGGCATCCAATCCAACATTAAGAGATGTTCACGAATACATTTTGGTATTTTCAAAAGGTGAATACAAGTTACCACGCGGACGAAATGAAAAAGATGAGGGCCGTGTAGATACTATTGGCAAAGAGGAATTTATTGAGTGGACTAAGTCAATTTGGACATTCCCAACAGTTAGCGCAAAGAGGGTAGGACATCCTGCTCCTTTCCCAGTTGAATTACCAAGCCGTTGTATGGAACTGTACACCTTTACTGGAGATATTGTCCTTGATCCATTTGCTGGTTCAGGTTCAACAGGAATCGCTGCTAAGAAAAATGGCCGTAAGTATCTCCTGTTTGATATTAGTCAAGAATATTGTGACCTTGCTCTAAAGCGAATTGCTGATGAATAATTCATTCGTATTGGCTTTGAATTTTTGAATAAGTAAACCGGTCATGACATTGATGAGGCTTGAGCGTCCCGGCCCATTTATGGATGGGGTGAGAAGCTTGCCACTTTTCCGCCGATATTTCGGTGATGCCTTCCCTTCAAATTCTAATTTAGCAATTGATTTGTGTAAGCGTGGTGGGGTTTCCGATTCCTCACAACTTGTTCATCTAGGGTGTGGTCCCGGCACTGTTTCGTCTATCCTATCATCTAAATTTGGATGCATGATTTCTGGCATAGATCCATCACCGAATCTGATTGGAATCGCACTTACTGAATGGAAAAGAGAGTCTCTAGGATTCGAGCGTGCATCCCTTGACAAGACGCCTTTGATCGATGCTTGGGGGACTCATTTGTTGACTGAATCCCGTCTTTCAGTAGTTAGAAATCCTAGTCAAATATTGAAGGAGACTCATCGATTATTGTCTGATGATGGAATGTTGATGAACTCTGAATTGGTGGTAACCAATCCTTCACTTTTAAATGAAAATGTTAATCGATTTTTAGATACAATTTTTGGTCAAGATGAAGACCGCTCAATGGATGGTTGGGTGAGTCTAATTGAGGCAAATGGATTTGATATAATTGAGGCTAGAGAAGAGCGTCAAATAATGAAGGCAAATCGCAAAAAATTGGGTCGAGCAATGATGGGATTTCGCCTGCTACAAAGAACGGGGGGTCTTTCCCTGTCAGAATTAGGATTAGGTGCTCTTGAGGATGATTTTAATGAAGTTGTTAATTCAACATTAAAGGCCATGGATGATGGACTAATCTCCTATGGCTCATTTATTTCAAAGCGTTCAGCACTATAATTTTCGTACATTAGCAAAACACCCCTACCGGGGTGACAATAAAATGTAAGCGTATTCGTGGGGACATGATGGGCAGTAAGTCGGTACTAGTCGTTGTTGCCGTGACGTTGTTGTCTTTGACGATGGGAATGAGTCATAATTTTGTTGAAATAGAATTAGATTCTAGCCGTCAATTCCAACTCAATTTTGCTGAAAAAACATCACCCGCTGACATATGGGCAACGCCTGGTGGCGGAACTGGTTCAGACATGGCTTGGGACATGGTCCTAGACTCATCAGGAAACTCGTTTGTCACCGGTTCTTTCTCAGGTTCAGCAACTTTTGGTAACACTATACTCAACTCGATGGGTGGTCTTGATGGA
>JACNFL010000183.1 GCA_014384685.1 Methanobacteriota archaeon | reverse complement strand
GGAATCAAAAGAACTGGTGGCCCTGCACCTGTTGGAATCCCCCTCATCCCCTTCACCGTGAATAATGATGTTCTAGAAGTGATTGACTTTGAGGCTGAGGGAGTGGTTGAGATACTCGACTGGTACACTTACTGTAATTAGAATGGAGGAAATGATATGTTACTACAATTTTGGTTCCTTTGGTTATTCATCATCATAGTCACGGTGTTAGTGGCTTTGACTTTACGCAAAGAGAATGAAGATATTCCTCGTAAAGAAATTCTTAGGGCTGTTGAATCTGTTGGAAAGATGGGGCTTGCTGAAAAGTTATTCCTGTGGACCTTCTCTTGGTTGGATACTAGATTCAGAATCCAAGATTACTGGGCTATGAGTCGCGATGCATACCAATCAGTGCACCGGCAAATGCCTCTAACCCACGCGGAAAAATACAAACTCCGGATCATTTGGTATTGGTATCCGCTATATTGCCTAGGTGGGATTTCATTCCTTGCTTTTATCATTCTAATTATCACAGGAACTGTTCTTGGAATTTATTATGTCCCAGGAGGAGACGGTGACCCCACACCTGCATATTCAAGTATGCAGTTTATCATGACTCAATTGCCATTTGGATACATTATCAGAAGTATACATCATTGGGCCACACACTTCATGGTTGCCTCGGTATTCTTACACATGTGCCGCGTATACTTCACTGGCGCATACCGAAACCCACGTGAGTTAAACTGGCTCATCGGAGTGGGGCTAATGCTGCTGACCATCGTGTTTGGATATTCTGGATATCTACTGCCGTGGGATGCTCTAGCGTTTGGAGCAGCAACAATTGGTATTGCTATGGCAAACTCAACTCCACTTATCGGTGGTTGGGTTGCAACCCTAATGTTTGGTGGCACATCACTATCAGGAGCGGCAGTTACTAGGATGTATTTCTTACACGTATTCATCTTACCAGTTATTGTAACCACTCTGATTATCATACACCTGTTTATTGTCTGGGTACAGGGAATTGCGGAGCCGCATTGAGGGAGTGAATCAAAAATGGGTATGTTAGACAATTTTGGCCGCATTGCAGATGTGTATATGCGTGAGAAAGACAAGTTACAAGATGGTGACGAAGAGCGAAGACGTACCTTTGTCGGCCATCCTCTTTGGCCACATGAAGTTCTCAGAGACAGCATTATCCTAGCAGCAATAATGGCTGTTCTAACATTTTATTCATGGCTTATCCCGCCACCTCTTCACAGCGCTGCAGACCCATTTGCTCAAGCTGGGTTCGTGTTCCCTGATTGGTATGTTCTATTTTCTTATGGATACCTCCGATGGGGGGAGTATCTACCACAATTCGATATCCCTCTACCAGACATTATTGGAAATTTCTTTGGCACACCTGTCATTTCTTGGAATGCCGGATGGTGGGGTGCGTTCCTGACTGGTTTCCCAGTTGGTATTTTGGCACTTCCACCTTTCCTTGGTGGGCGTGCTAAACGTGGAGTGGAGGATCCTTGGTTCGCTACAGCGGGAGTGATTTACTTAGCACACGTTTGGTTCATCAGTGTCTTCTCCATCAATATCTTCCTTCAATTATACGGGAATAATCGTTCAGATTACTGTAAACTTAACTCACACGCCGGCTTAAGTTGTGGGGTTCGAGAACCTTGGCTTGCTGATGTCTTCAATGCGGTTCCTTGGATATTAACTGGAATTTTGATATGGATTATGTTGTTCTTCATTGCTAAGGCATATCTCATCAAAGCTGCTGGTTCAAGAGTTAGCCCGAAAATGGGAAGAAAAGTAGCACTTGGGGCATTGGTCATTGCCGTCTTACTATCTGTTGTTTCTTGGCCAATGTACAACGGTGGATTCTGGGACGTGGGTGGATTCGGTGCTATGGATGATGTAGATGAATTAGCAACCCTAAGAAACCAACCAGAAGATTCCTTACTCGCAATTCATGAAGGACACGAATGGAGTAGCATGGAAGCAAATTGCCTAACATACGGAGCTAGTTCAGGAAGTATGCTTTGGCAAGATTCCAAATTCACTGAAGATGGAGTTGAACGATCGGAATATTGTCTGTTACCAGCCGAAAATTGGCTGAATTGGGGTATATATCAGCCAGTTCAAAATAATATTATTGATTTTGCTGACGAAAATAACCACAAACAAACTCTGACAACTGATGGTGCAGTAACCGGTGGTGTCAATGGATTCACAGAAGTATACAATTACGCAGGTGATAGTTCACTCTCAAACAGTTACTCTCTGAATGTTGAGGACCTAGGTGTTGATGAATTAACCATGGATTTATCTTGTACTTATAGAGCCTCAGAAAGAAAAGCAGGCGATCACACTATCAGCGTAGATGTATCCGATGCAAGCGGGATGAGCATTGCTGGATTTAGTGGCGACTTAGAAGAAGGTGCAACTTGCACCACTAAGTCATTTGATGTTGCACCTGGGAGATATACAGTTACTATGACTGTTGATTCAACCTTTGATAGCGGCAATGCAACTGTAGTAGTTGATGCCAGTTCAGATGTATCGGTATTCCAACCACTGTTGCTAAATCCTGACACAGGCATGGCTCTTGACAGAACCAATGGTACTGAATTAGCACTGGCCGGACTTAGTGCAAGTGACCTGTCATCATTATTGATAGAGAACCCCACATACCACCAAAACCCAAAGAGTTTGGATGCGAAGCTTACCTACTCTCTGTTCATCCCACCACTTGCTCTTGGAGCGATGATTTATGTCTTAATGCGAAGCATGGCTCGAGGATATGAATATGAAATGAACAAGTGTTACGGTTGTGACCTCTGTGATGATGCATGCCCTGTTAGATTATTCACTGGTGGAGATAAATTGAACATCATTTACAACACTTGGAATAATGAAGATGATGGGGTTCCAATGTATTCCTGTTTAACTTGTACCGCTTGTACCAATGCTTGCCCTCAACTTGTTGACTACGACTCTTATGTTGATATTCGCAGGAATTTGGTTGTTGGTGGACCACCAGCAGCTAATATCCCACACACTGTCTTGCAGGCTGTCTTGGCTGCTGAAGCAGAAGAGGATGCAGATGATGACTTCATCCCAACCGATGAATATCCAATCAACTCAAATGTTGCTTACTACCCTGGTTGTGTAGATTACCTTGACCAAGACCTAGTGTTCAGCCACCTTAACAAGGGTGAGATGAATCTTGGAGAAACCACTACTGCTGCGTTCACCCTATTCGATGAGATGGGTGTAGATGTCTCCTACCTCGGTAGAGATTTCATGAAATGTTGTGGCCACGATCAAAAATGGCAGGGTATGGATGATGTTGCTGAAAAATTAAAGACTTTCAACAAGCAGAAATTGGAAGAAAGTGGCATTGACACACTTGTAAGCAGTTGTGCTGAATGTTTCCGTACCTTTGCGATGGACTACGAACTTGAAGGAATCAAAGTGATGCATACCACTGAATATCTCAAAGAGGCTGGATTCGATGTTGAATTGACTTCAAGTTGTCCTAAGACAGTAACTTTCCACGACCCATGCCGTCTTGGACGACAAATGGACATCTATGATGAGCCACGTGAACTCATAGAAAGTGTTGAGGGTGTCGAATTAGTTGAAATGGAACATCACCATGATGACGCTCTTTGTTGTGGTGTTTCAAGTATGATGTCTTGCAATGAAGATAGTCGAACCCTCCGTGTTAATCGATTTGAAGAAGTGATTGAAACAGGGGCTGAGATGATGATTACATCCTGCCCCAAGTGTGTAGCACACTTTGAGTGCCTCAAATTTGAGGGTGACCCGAGTTACAACTTTGAAATTCTAGATGTAGTTTCATTCCTTGCCCGCCAAGTGGATGAAAAGAATGCACTAGGTCAAGGTGCATCAGAAGTGATGCAAACATCAGCAACCGACGAAGTTGTTGCTTGATTTCCCTGCACCATTGAGTCCGATACGAGTAAGTAAGTTGAAAGTGGAAAGCCTTGAGGATGTATTCAGATGAGTCAGGTTGATGATGTCAAAAAGCGGCGCCAACTTGAGGCGAAGCGCATTAAACAACGGCTCTCTGAAATGTATGAAATTAGCGCTGAAGAAATCCCCGAAGGTGAAGAGGTAGTTGCATTTGTTAATGTAGACCAATGCATTGGCTGTGATCAATGTCTCATTGTCTGTGATGATGATGCCATAGAACTCTATGATGCACCTTTGAGAAATTCTCTATTACATGTTGAAGTCAATAAAAAAGCAAAGATTTTGCGAGATCCTTGCACTGGATGCCGCCTCTGTGTATTGGCTTGCCCTACAGATGCGATAATCATGATTGATAGGTGATTAAATGGCTGATGAAAAAGACCCCGTTCGCTTTGGGGCAGAGTTTGGACCTTATCGCTCACAACATCACAAAGGTGTGACCCTTTCAACCTTCAAAACCCTTGTATGGGTCTCAAACCTAGGAGGGTTATTACTCGTTGTAGTGGCTCTTGAAATGATGATTGTACAACAACGATTCTACTGGGGATTAGCAGCAATGATTGCTGGAATAGTGGTTGCACTTTTCCCATCAAATTACGAAATTGTTGGTATGGAAAAAGAAGATGAGAAAACTAGTGAAGAATCAACCTAGAAAGTTTGGTTGCTCATTCCTGAGAAGTGGCTAATGAAGTAAGTTCAGCAAGTTCTGACCCCATTGCTAGCATCGCTAACTCAGCAACCAAAGAATGCCAATTATCAACACGCCCCAAAATCAAATCTCCGCCATCCATTTTAGACAAATCCTCTGGTTGCAAAAATTTAGTAGATGGTGTGTTCAAATTTGCTATCACACCCTTCTTCGGATTGGCCCTGTAAAAAGTTGAGCAACTGTGCCCTCCTGCCCCATAGATGCAGGGCTCTATCACATGACCATCGACCTTCAAAGCCGTGGGCACTCCTTCTTGAATTAAGAAATCAATCGCTTCTGTGCCACCTTTTCCGTAGGTCAATTTGTTCACTTTTCTGTTTGACAGATTCAATAATTGTTCACCAGTTCGAATTTCAAGAATTCCGAGCCCATAGGTTCCCGAATCATTCTTCACGAACAATACTGGTTCACCTTCAATCCCATACTCTTCGTACTTCGTTTTCAAGAATTGCAAAAATGAATCAACATGAGCTGCTAATTTAATTCTACAGGCTTCTTCTTCAAGGCATTTATCTTCGCTAACGAACCAGTGTGTTCCAAGTAACCACGGATCAATTTCTAGAATTTCAGCCGCTTTGTCAATGAAAGGTTGAACATGTCTGAAATGGTTTGATTTTTTACGCTGATACCAACCCATTGCTTGAGGTGGTGCAACAGGGACTCCACCGATTCCTTCCAATGTCCCATTGCTCAAATCATTGTTTAATATCACCAAATCAGGAGTACCTCCCGACACAAGTAATTCGCCATCAGCAGTGGTCTTTGAGAGGATTAGTGCACCTGTTAACCCTTCAACCTCATCTAGTTCGTTAAGTTCTGGTGAGCCGATAGTGACTTTGTTTCCATCCTGTGAAAATAGTTTTTGCAGTGTTATTAGATTCTCTACATACCCCTTATTTCTTGTGTGACTTTCCGGCCAAATATGCAACCATTTTTTGTTTGGGTGTTCTTTTTTCAACCAAATCAGTAATTGTTCTGAAAGATTAGGTAGGTCGGATGAACTTACATTATTGAATCCAGCAGGGTAAGCATTTGCATCTACAGCAGCAACTTTCCAGCCAGCATCTCTAATATCAACAGAAGCGTATAATGGCATAGGAAGTTTTGCGCGCTCTGAGGAAAAGAAATCTGACAATTCTTCTCTCTTTGACTCTAACTTTGCAGACAGTTCCGCGAGCAAGTTTGGGCCGCTATAGTCTGTCATCATTACACCTCAACTAAAATCTTCTAATAACTCCCAGAGCCCTTTGTTTTCTCTACCAAGGCCACCATCAATTATGTGTAGCGATTCAAAGAGTCGCAACCCGATTGCCATATCCGGCTGAGTTTTGAGTATTCTCTCTAATCTAGGATAACTTGCAGCCCATTCTCTAGCGTGTGGCTTCAATTCAGTCATCAATTCATCTAGAAGAGTTGGAGTTGTTGCAGTTCCTGCTGGAAGTTTTGGCCGATTAACAATTGATTTAGGTAAATCAGTCAGCGCTGCTGCTGCCCTTAATGCAAGTTTTTCCTGTTGGCCTCGTATCTTCCAATCATTAGGAATTGTGTTTGATGCTTGACGGTGTGCTGCACCCAAAAATGGAACTCTGACTTCTAATCCATGCGCCATACTATGCCGGTCAACTAGTCGCAACTGAAAGTTGGTTAATTGACCGTGATCCATTTCAAACTGTAAAGTGCTTGTCAAATCCGAAAACACCTCAGCAGGATTATGCTTTTGAGCACGCCAAGGCTGAGCAAGCCCTTGTTCTTCAACTGCTGAAATATCATTTACAAGATGTTCCGCAAAGGGATGGCGACTGGCAGATAGCCTAGAAGATATCAACTCTTGATGACCTACTAAATTACGATAACGAGGATATCCGCCATGTAGTTCATCAGCACCTTGACCACATAACCCAACAGTGACTGCGGATGACATTTTCTCAAAAAGTGGCTGGAAAAATAGAACTGAAATATCAAGGTCTTCACCATGCCAACTCAAAGAAGGCAATGTACGCCAAAAGCAATCATCATCCAATGTTGATGTGTGATGACCTAGGTCAAGAACGGAACAAACATCTTCAGCAGCACGGAAATCGGGATTATCCTCATCCTCTGCAACTGTCCAACATTCAGGAACTGGTTGCCCTGTTTGTGCCGATGCCTTGTGGGCAAGGCCAGCCACCATGCTTGAATCTAAACCACCGGATAAAATAATTCCAAGTGGGACATCAGACATCAATCGGTCCCCGATACTATTGCACAGGCTCTCAAGTAGAGCCGGCGCATCTAACTCTGGATTCCATGTATCCCCTGGAACAATCCTCTCAGTGGAGTAAGTTGCAACCCCCGTAAGAGTTGCTCGCCCTTCGGAATCTAGAGCCCAAGTCTCAATTGTTGCAGGAGCTACTTGAGAAACTCCTTCAAACAAAGTAGTTTCATCAAGTGGATATTCAAATGCAAGTCTCGCTAACATTGCATTCTCATCAATTTTCGATACATAATCAGGATGTGCTCGAAACGCCTTTGCTTCACTTGCCACAAGAAGTTCGCCCGAAGGCGTCAATGTTCGAAGTAGAGGTTTTACCCCCAATGGGTCACGACAAAGAATCAATTCTTGGCGCTTAGAATCCCATAAAGCAAATCCCCATATTCCATCCAACTGACTTACCCATTCAACATGCGCATTTGCTGGATTACTAGAATCAGAAGCACCTGAAGTTCTCCTCAAGTAACCAGAGAGTGAAGAGCGAGATATTTCGGCAGGCGAAGGAATACTAGAATTAAGGTGAAATGCTGACCAATGGGCAGCAAGAATTACCTCTCCATCTCCTTTTGTGCGCCAATTATAACCAGAGTATTTCTTCCTTAAACTACCAAAATTATAGATTTCACCATTTTGTACCAACCAGCAACCATGTTCAGAACCCATCGGCTGGTCTGAACCCAATAAGTCAACAATTGATAGACGAGAGTGACCTAGGGAACAAACTTCGTCCCCCCAAACCCGAATTCCATCAGGCCCACGGTGAGATAACAGATCAGCCATCTCACGAGTTAGTGATGTGT
>JACNFL010000195.1 GCA_014384685.1 Methanobacteriota archaeon | reverse complement strand
AACAAGGATTTGTGTTTGGAAAGGTGAATGGTAGAGAAGTAGAATTTGAAGAACCACCAACATTAGAAAAAAATCTACGCCATGATATAGATGTTAGAGTAGATAGATTGAGAATTTCACGTGAAAACCGTCAACGATTAACAGAAGCGGTTGAATCTGGTTTGAGGCTTGGTGGGGGGACTGTTGCTATTGAGAGTATTTCAGGTTGCAAAAATAGTGAAGAATTACCCACCGGCTCAATATCATCAACTACTGAAAAAGGCGAAGTAATCCCCTATAGTGAAGAATTTGCTTGTCCCACTCATGGTTCATTCATGCCAGAAATGTCCCCGCGTATCTTTTCTTTTAACAACCCATTAGGGGCGTGCACATCTTGCCATGGATTGGGTGTTGATAGGGCCTTTTCCTATGAGTTATTGATGAATGAAGAACGTTCTCTTGAAGGTGGTTGCGTTAGGCCATTTCAATCATCAATGATGGCGGGTTGGTATCGTAATCAGATGTGTCAAGTAGCTGAAAAATATGGTTTTGAATCAAATATTCCTTTTTCTGAATTAGATGATGATGCAAAAGACATCATCTTAAATGGTTCAGGTTCAACAGATATCAACTTCAAATTTGAAAGTGAAAAAGGCTCAGTTTACCAAATGGTGAAACCTTGGGAAGGTGTATTCAATCGGTTAATGCGTACTTATCGTGATACAGATAGTGAACGCAATCGTAACCGCCTCCAATCATACATGGTTGACCAACCATGTGCTGATTGTGCTGGCCAAAAATTGAATCCAGCTGTAAGAGCGGTTACTGTAGGTGGGTTATCATTACCAGAACTTTCCCAATCAACTGTGTTAGAATCGTTAGCAGTATTACAACAATGGCGCCTTGGCAATTCTGATCAAGAAATATGGGCTAAATTGGCTCGAGAACCATCGACAAGTGGTTCCGTTTCCAAATCAGAAAAATTAGGCGAAAGGGATATTTTCATTGCTCGCGAAGTTCTCAAAGAAATTGAATCAAGAATACAATTCTTAGCTTTGGTTGGCCTCGATTATCTCACATTAGATCGCCGCTCAAACACTCTTTCGGGTGGTGAAAGTCAAAGAATTAGACTTGCTTCCCAAATAGGTACGAGGTTGACTGGAGTAACTTATGTTCTTGATGAACCAAGTATTGGACTCCATGCACGTGATAATCAACGCCTTCTCTCAACACTCCGTGAATTGTGTGAAATAGGAAACACATTGCTTGTGATTGAACATGATGAAGAAACACTTCGGCAAGCAGATTGGTTAGTTGATCTAGGTCCCGGCGCTGGTCGTGAAGGGGGCCGGTTACTTGTCAGTGGCCCAATAGAAGATTTACTTGAACATGAAGAAAGTTTGACAGGTGCTTTCCTTGCTGGTAGAAGAAAGATTGCTGTACCAACTCCAAGAATAAAACCAAATGGAGAGTGGTTGAAAATTGTTGGTGCTGAAGCAAATAACTTGCGTCAAATAGACGTTAATTTTCCCCTTGGTTGCATGGTTGCAGTCACCGGGGTTTCGGGTTCAGGAAAGTCAACTTTAGTTTCAGATATCCTCGCCCCAGTATTATTACGTGAATTGAATGGGAGTGATAGCACACCTAGTAAACATGGGAGCGTATCTGGTTTTGATGATATTGACAAAGTGATTGTCATTGACCAATCCCCCATTGGACGAACACCACGATCAAATACAGTGACTTATACGAAGGGGTTTGATGAAATCCGTAAATTGTTTGCCGCTACACCATTGGCGAAAGAACGTGGTTACAAACCAGGACAATTTTCCTTCAATGTAAGAGGTGGTAGATGCGAATCTTGTTCAGGTGCAGGCTCAGTGAAAATGGAAATGCATTTCCTCGCTGATGTGTGGGTGACTTGTGAAGTCTGTGAAGGTTCAAGATATACTCGCGAAACACTAGAAGTAACTTGGAAACAGAAGAGCATCGCAGACATACTTGATATGACAGTTCATGAAGCGTGTCAATTTTTTGAAAGTCACAAAAAACTACATCGGATTCTGAAAACAATACAAGACGTGGGTTTAGGTTACATTCGTCTTGGTCAACCAGCAACAACGCTCTCTGGTGGGGAAGCACAAAGAGTCAAATTAGCAACTCAATTACACCGCCCCACAACCCGTCATACCGTCTACATTCTTGATGAGCCAACAACAGGTCTTGCTTTATCAGATGTTGAACAATTAATTGAGGTTTTGTTGAGAATTCGCTCAAACGGCCACACAATTATTGTAATTGAACACCATCTTGATGTAATTAAAAGTGCAGACTGGGTGATAGATTTAGGGCCAGATGGTGGCGATGGCGGTGGCGACGTTGTTGCAATTGGTACCCCTGAAGAAATAGCTAATAACAAGAATTCTTTTACAGGAAAATTCCTGAAAAAGGCGCTTTAGAACATATCAGCCCTTAGGGCTGACAGCCGCTTCATTGATGGACGGTCGGCAAGACGGCACACCCGGAAGAGGTGCTCGGGATGACGGTATTACAACCCCAACGAGTTGAAGTGACCCCCAAATCACTAACTGGATTGAAAGACACAAGAGGGGAATCCATCCGCCGACAATTAGCTTCTGACCATGACTTAGAGATAACAGAAGTTCGTTCAATTACAGGTTATCTTGTAAAAGGAAATTTCAATGAAACACATCATGAGAAAATGGTTTCCGACCTTTTTTGTGATCCAATAATTGAGCACGGGGCCGTCAATCAATATATCTTAAACGACACCAATATATTCCCCCAAAAACCCGATATTGCAATACAAATCGGATTCAAACCCGGGGTTACAGATAATGCGGCACAAGCAGGTCTTGATGGCTTGAAAACTCTATTTCCCTCAGAAGCAGAAGATGCTGAAGTATCCACTACAATGACATATATTTTCTATGGAGTCCCAAATGATGTGGATTGTCAATGGCTTGCTAACCAACTTCATAATCCAATGATTGAGAGAGCCATAATCTCTGATCAAACATCATGTGAGAATAATCAATGGCCAGCACTTGATTTCCCCGAACCCCCTGTGAATATTTTTGGTACACCAACAACAATTGATCTAGAGGTTGATGACGATTCTTTGATTGAAATAAGCGAAAAAGGCCTTCTCGCATTAAATTTAGAAGAAATGCAAACAATACAAGCACACTACCGTGACCCTGTAGTAAGGGCAACGAGGGAAAAAGAAGGACTACCCCCTACAGCACCAACAGATGTTGAATTAGAGTGCCTAGCACAGACTTGGTCAGAACACTGTAAGCACAAAATCTTCGCAGCGAATATTCATCACGTAGATACTGAAACAGGAGAAGACTCCCACATTGATTCCTTATTCAAAACTCATATCATGAAACCTACTTTCGATATCGCTGAGAAAGTAGATTGGTTACTCAGTCTTTTCCACGATAATTCAGGAGTAATAGAGTGGAATCCTGAATGGAGTCTTTGTATTAAGGCTGAAACTCACAATTCACCTAGTGCTTTGGATCCATTTGGTGGAGCAATGACTGGTATTGTTGGTGTGAATAGAGATATTTTGGGTACAGGATTAGGGGCTCGCCCAATAGCCAATACCGATGTATTCTGTTTTGGTCCACCAGATTATGAAGGAGATATTCCAGAGGGATTATTTCATCCAAGTAGGGTATTCCGAGGCGTTCATGCAGGTCTCCGTTCGGGCGGCAATGAATCAGGAATTCCAACAGTGAATGGCGCGATAGTGTTTGAGGAAAGATATCTTGGTAAACCATTGGTTTATTGCGGCACTGTTGGAATAATGCCACGCCGTTTGGCAGATGGTAGAGAAAGCCACGATAAAACACCCAGCCCAGGTGATATCATCTACATGGTTGGTGGCCGTGTCGGTAGTGACGGAATACATGGTGCCACATTTTCTAGCCTAGAATTAACCGAAGAATCGCCTTCTTCAGCAGTTCAAATTGGAGACCCAATCACTCAGAAAAAGATGGTTGATATGCTCCTTAAAGCTAGGGATGATGACCTTCTTCAAGTTACGACAGATAATGGCGCAGGTGGCCTTTCTAGTAGCATTGGTGAGATGGCAGAGTTAACAGGTGGGGCTAAGGTTGACCTTTCACAAGTACCCCTTAAACAAGTGGGCCTTTCTTCTTGGGAAATATTAGTATCAGAATCTCAAGAGAGGATGACTGTTGGTGTTCGACCAAAAGATTGCCAAGAGTTTGAAAAGTTGGCTAGTTTGCATGAAGTTGAAGCAACAGCGGTTGGGACTTTCACAGATTCAGGCGATTTCCATATATTACATGGCGAGCAGTCAGTTGCCTTACTTCCAATTGAATTTCTCCATGACGGCGTTCCTCAATTACAACTTGAGAGTGAATGGATACCCCCAGTCAACGAAGAGCCATCATATCCTCAAACCAACGCTTCCGATATGGGTGGCATTCTATCTCGTCTTCTTGCTCGCCCCAATATCGCATCAAAAGAATGGTGGGTGCGTTCGTATGACCATGAAGTGATTGCTCAGACAGTAATCAAACCGTTTTGTGGCGTCAATCATGATGCACCAGGGGACGCGGCTGTTATTGCACCAATACACGGAGAAACACAAGGTGCTGTGATATCTTGTGGTATCATACCAAGATATTCAGATATAGACACTTATGCGATGGTTGCTGGTTGTATTGACGAAGCAGTTCGTAATGCCGTTTGCGTGGGTGTTGATCTTGATAGAATGGCAGGATTAGATAACTTCTGTTGGCCAGATTCTGTTGAATCAGAAAAGACCCCCGACGGTCGATACAAACTCGCCCAACTAGTACGTGCTAACAGGGCTTTAGATGATGTTTGTAGGGCTTATCAATTACCTTGTATTAGTGGTAAAGATTCAATGAAAAATGATGTGATCATAAATGCTGAAAAAATAAGCGTTCCACCCACTTTACTGTTCACATTATTAGGTAATCACGAGGATATTCGTAAAGCAGTTTCAAGTGATTTCAAGAATAGCGGCGATATCATTTACTTACTTGGGCAAACTCATCAAGAGTTGGGTGCAAGTGAATTAGTCACGATGTTTAGAGACGAATGTGGCGGTGGAATAGGTGGTAAAGTCCCAGCAATAGATACCACAAGGAATCTTGCACTTTATCGCGATCTTACTGCAGCAATGCGTCAACAGTTAGTTGTTAGCGCTCACGATTGTAGTGACGGTGGTTTTGCTGTTGCTTTAGCAGAAGCTTGTTTTGGTGCTGATTCTGGTTGTAATGTTGACATATCTGAGATATTCAGTGATAACAACAGTCTTGACAAGTGGGGAGCATTATTTGGAGAGAGTCTCGGTCGCATTCTAGTGAGTGTAAAGGATGAACACAGCTCCGAATTTGAAGCAGCAATGGAAAGTAACGCTTGTTTCCGATTAGGTGAAGTCGTTAGTGGTGATGAAATAACTATTTCAAAATCTGGTGAAACCATTCTTCAAGCCAGTATGTCAGCACTCAAACAATCTTGGCAAGCAACCCTAGATGGAGGTGGTGCTTGAATGGTTGAAATCCCCCAAGTTGCAGTCCTAACTGGATTTGGAATTAATTGTGATGTTGAAACCATGGCGGTGTTTGAGATGGCGGGAGCAAAAGCCCATCGCATACATATCAATAGTTTAGTTAATGGCGATGATTCATTAGAAAATTATCATATTATGGCGATTCCCGGTGGTTTTTCCTTTGGTGATCACCTTGGCAGCGGTCGTTTACTAGGAAACAGACTTCGGTTTGGAATAAGAGAACAAGTGCGTCAATTTGTCAAAGACGGTAAACCCGTTATTGGGATTTGTAATGGTTTCCAAGTGTTGGTGAAAATGGGATTACTACCAGGTGATGATGATGTATCATTACAACAAACCGCTTCCCTTACCCTCAATGATTCAGGTCATTATGAAGATAGATGGGTTACCCTTGAATTCAATTCAGATAGTCCCTGTGTTTGGACAAAGGGGTTGTCTCGAATGCGAACACCAGTAAGGCATGGCGAAGGAAAATTTGTGGTACCAGACCAATCTGTTCTTGACCAATATGAACAACAACAACAAGTCGTAGCACGATATATCGACCCCAATGACGAGTATCCTAGCGCCTCAGACGAACCTCTATCCTACCCACTATGTCCAAATGCTAGCATGCGTAATATTGCTGGTGTGTGTGACCCATCTGGATTAGTATTTGGATTAATGCCACACCCAGAGGCCAACCATTCAAAGTGGCTTGGTGCTACATGGACGCGCGAAGAGATTGGTGATGATTGGAAAGGCGAAGGTATGGCCGTCTTTGAGAACGGTGTAAGATATGCAAAAGAGAACCTTTGAAAATTCAATCATCATCTAATAATTCATCAACATCGTCAACAATGTCCTTCCATTGTTTCCTTTCAGCACGCTTTTCCCCTACTTTCAAGTCAACCATCAAATCTTTCAAATCATCAGGCGCATCTTGACTAGCAGCGCTGGCTTGAACCCTAGCAGTCAACTCGTGATCCTCCCCTGGTCGCTCAGAACGGTCAACTTGAACTATTTCTTTACTAGGCACAGTTCTAATCCCCGAATCATCAACAATATCTGTTGGTAATTCTTGTGATAAATCATGCAATTCTTTCTCAGTTGGGTCGGAATCCTTCCATTTAGATTGGTTAGCCATTTCTCTTAATGTATTCATTTTCCTCTTCTGCCTTGCTGCTTCAAAAGCGGCTTCAACATCTTCTTGAGTTATCGCTCTTGGTTTCTTAGATTGTCCGTGTAATAATTGTGCATAAGCAGTCATCCACTCTCCATGTGTCTCATCGTGTTCGTATGAACTAGGTCTAGCAAGCATCTGAAACAATTCTTTTGACCACTGGCTAGCAAGTGATTGTGGTGGTAATTCAGCGACCCGTTCTCGAACATCTTTGTGGGTTGCAATACACCTTCTGCAGCGATTCGATCCCGCCTCGTCAGGTGCATCACAGAGCACACAACAAGTGGCCAACCCCATCTCAAGCATTGCCCTCCTAACGCCCGACATCGAATTTTAGCACACACTCCCCCCCCTTCAACTCTCCCGGCTTGCGAACCCTCAAAGAGCCCGAACAATTCGCCATACTATGGCAAGGGACCCAAGGGCGTCTCGTCTTGATGACGACCCTTTTGCAAAGATAGATGATAATCAACCAACAAATAAGGGCACATCTCAGCATGTTCGGGTTGTTATTCAACCCGGTCAACCAAATCCATTTGAGCCATTTCTCAAAGGCTTTTTTGATGTTGGCGGACCAAGAGTTGTCAATCACAAAGGTTCCTTTTTTCACTTTTCAGAGCGTGAATTGAAGGATTTAGTAATGGCTACCTTCGCTTTTAGCTTCGCTATTTCTATAGTATTTCACGGCGGGATTTTCGGTATGTTGGAGTTACCAATGGGTGTATTAGTAATCA
This sequence comes from Methanobacteriota archaeon, assembly GCA_014384685.1. The sequence goes on along the minus strand of JACNFL010000195.1, from coordinate 426 downwards.
GTTTGATTTCTAGTATGTTATTTGCCCTCGCTGCTCTTGGCCCCGCCTTCATACTTCATGAGTTAGCTCACAAATATGTAGCGCGTCATTTCGGTTGCTGGGCAGAGTTTCGAGCAGACCCTCGCGGCCTAAAGATTGGAATTCTCATAGCCCTTGCAATTGGTTTTGTTTTCATGGCTCCTGGTGCAGTGATGGTTGCTGGAAGAGTTGGTCGTAAAGAGAACGGGATAATTTCAGTAGCGGGGCCCATAACGAATATCACCTTATTTTTTATTGGAATGGTTGGAGGGGGTCTTCTCCTCTCAATATTCCATCATAATGTGTTAGCAGAACTCATAATATTCTGGATGTGGGGGAATGCAATTCTTGGAGCGTTCTCTTCCTTGGTGCCGCCCTTGATTGCTTCAATGGAAGCCACCGGCAGCC
>JACNFL010000226.1 GCA_014384685.1 Methanobacteriota archaeon | reverse complement strand
TCCATTGAGTTCGGACTAGAACTCAATGCTGATTCGCCATCATGCAAGTTTGAGTTATTAGAGATGGCAAAATGAATGCCTACTGTGCTTACTAACAAAAGGATGACGAGGAGCAAAGAATGCCTTACTTGACTCTGGGTCATAGACCCAACATTCAACAATCACCTATACAGGTTGCGATTAGCCGTCTAAGTGTGATTCTTTATCAAAAAAAGAATTGCTTACAAAAACTATTTTTGTTATTTCAGAAATCTGATAGATTTAATCTTTAGTTACAGCTAGGTTTCGTAGCACTGTTTGAAGGATACCACCATTGTTGTAATATTCCACTTCAACCGGTGTATCAAGCCTCACAATTGCATCAAAATTAATGCTAGTTCCATCTACTTTGTGAGCCGTCACAGTTACGGTGCTCATTGGTATCATTTCTCCATGCGATGGGATGTCAAATTTCTCACTCCCATCCAAACCTAAACTCTCTGGATCTTGGCCTTCTAAGAAGGTCAGAGGTAGTACACCCATACCAACCAAGTTGGAGCGGTGGATTCTCTCAAATGATGTAGCAATAACTGCTTTGACACCGAGCAAAAAAGTACCTTTTGCAGCCCAATCTCTACTACTGCCAGTGCCGTACTGCGAGCCTGCTAGAACAACTAAAGGTGTTCCATTCTCTTGGTAACGCATGCTGGCTTCAAACACTGAAGTAACATCACCAGTTGGGAAGAATGTTGTATATCCGCCTTCGGTTTCTGGTGCGATTTTATTGCGGATTCTGACATTGGCAAATGTACCCCGCATCATCACTTCGTGATTGCCGCGCCGACTTCCAAACGAATTGAAATGGCGCGGTTTTACTCCGTTTTCAATCAGGTATTGACCGGCTGGACCAGTATGTGGAAATGCACCAGCAGGAGAGATATGATCTGTTGTTGTTGAATCACCTAACATCAGTAAAACATGGGCTCCGATTATAGGTTTTATTTCATCTAATTCCAGTGTGATTCCCTCAAAGACTGATGGCAATCGTATGTAGGTTGAATCATCATTCCAAGGATACAAGTCACTTGATGATGAAGGGATGGCGTCCCAGCGCGGCTCATTGGTTGCATCTGCGTAACGCATGCGGAACATTTCAGGATTGATTGAGGATGCTATCGTATTCTGAATGTCCTCATCCGAGGGCCAGATATCTGCTAAGAAAACATCGTTTCCGTTGGAATCTTGGCCTATTGCATCGTTCTGAATGTCAATATTTAGAGTGCCGGCCAATGCATACGCCACTACTAAGGGCGGACTTGCAAGATAACTTGCTTTCACCTTTTGATGAACTCTTCCTTCGAAATTTCTGTTGCCAGAAAGTACGCTTCCAACTACCAAATTTCCCGCGTCAATTGCTGAATCAATATTCTCCGCTAACGGCCCTGAATTACCTATGCAGGTTGTACACCCGTATCCTACATTATTGAAACCAAGGGCTGACAAATCATCGCTAAGACCTGCAGCATCGTAATACTCAGTAACCACTCTGCTCCCAGGTGCTAAACTTGGCTTAACCCACGGTTTAATCGTCATACCAAGGGCACGTGCGTTACGCGCAACTAATCCAGCCGCTAGCATTACAGACGGGTTAGAAGTGTTGGTACAAGATGTAATTGCGGCAATAACCACATCACCATGAGTCAAACAGTAATCCTCTCCTTCAACCTGAATTTTTGACGAAACAGAATCGGAATTGAGCCCGTGACCTTGGTGGCCAAGTGGGGCAGTTAAACTAGCAATCCAATGCGATTTCATATCTGAAAGATTGACTCGGTCTTGAGGCCTTTTTGGTCCCGCTAGAGATGGCTCAACAGTAGACAAATCAAGTGAAAGTGTGAAAGTAAATTTTGGATTTGGTGAATCTGGATTCAAAAACATTCCTTGAGCAGTCAAGTATCGTTTCACATTTTCAACATGGGTTTCATCCCGACCTGAAAGTCGCATGTAATCAAGAGTAGTTTCATCAACTGGGAAAAATCCGCATGTCGCACCATATTCTGGTGCCATGTTAGCAATTGTGGCCCTGTCAGGTAGCGTCATACTTGCTAGACCGGTGCCGAAAAACTCAACGAATTTACCAACACATCCATGCTCACGAAGTATCTCAACAATACGCAAAGTCATGTCAGTAGCAGTCACTCCTGACTGTAAACTTCCTGTCAATTCAAAGCCGACTACTTCTGGTAATAGCATGTAAATCGGCTGGCCAAGCATCACTGCTTCAGCCTCAATTCCACCAACACCCCAGCCTAAAACACCCAAGCCATTGATCATCGTGGTGTGAGAGTCAGTGCCGACTAGAGAATCGCACAACCAAACCCCTTTTTCTTGGCGCGCCACACTAGCAATCCACTCGAGATTTACCTGATGCACAATCCCTCTTCCCGGGGGTACGGCACGGAAATTGTCAAGGCTCTGCTGGCCCCATTTTAGAAATTGATATCTCTCCATGTTGCGCTCATATTCCATCTCTAAGTTACGTTCTCGAGCGTTTGGGATAAGACCCGAAAAATCAACCTGTACAGAGTGGTCAATCACTAGGTCGACAGGAACTTGTGGATTGACTTTTTTGGGGTCGCCGCCTAATTCCACCATTCCATCTCGTAGGGCGGCGATATCAACAACTGCTGGAACACCGGTGAAATCTTGTAGAATTACGCGGCTTGGCATGAATGGGATTTCGGCTGGAGTCATTGTTGGATTCCAATTTGCAATCCTCTTTACATCGTCATCAGTTACTAGAAAATCATCAGCATTTCTTAATGCCGCCTCAAGCAAAACTCTGATTGAATATGGCAGATTGGAAAGTGAGATTCCCCACTCAGCTTCTTTTGCTGGTAAAGAGTAGAACTGCCCCGCAGCCCCATCACTCATTTCGAACTCGCTGACATCGCCCATTCTTTTCCCCAATTAAACGGGGCGGGGGTGGACCCCTTCAATATAGCCTATGAGCCACTTCAAATTTCGTTCCAAGAACTAACTGATTAGGGGAAGATTAGATGCATATAAGCCATGTTACCATCTATCTCAATGCTATGAATGTAAGGTGGGCTCAGTGGCCTGTCACCTTCATCAACCGTCAAAACACTCATTCTGTCAATCAACTCAATCCCACCGATATCACTACCCAAGTAGGTGCTGTCATCTGTAGCCATACCAAATACCGTATGCTTACCATTAAGGTGAGACGGAGTACTATCTTTGTCAACTAAGTAGAACTGACTACCACCAGTATTAGGCCCAGAATTGGCCATTGCAAGTATTCCAGGTGCATGACAGGTCCCTACCCATTGTCCTGAACCTTGTGATGTTTCAGCACAATCAAATTCGTCAGGCATTGTCCAAGTTGTCATGTCGTTTTGGTCACCTTGACCATACCACATTGCTGAATATCCACCGGTTCCCGGGTTACAACCAGTGCTAGACTGAGTTAAAGGATATGCAGAACAGGAAATATCACCACCTTGAACCATAAAACCATCAATTACTCTATGGAATGCAATCCCGTCATATCTACCATTACGGGAATGGTCCTTGAATGAATCAACAGTTTTGGGTGCTGCATCCGGGTAAAGTTCGATTGCAAGGGTTGCATCCCAATCAGAAGAACCCTCTGATGTGAGGTGCAGTGCTGCCTTGATTTCTGGCATATACTTGATACTAGTCAATAGAAGCATGCCAACTAACATGATTGCAACTAATCCATAGATTGTTGGAGTACCGTCATCAATCATTTTTGGAAGGCTGGATGTTCGAATTCCTAACCCATCCATTTTTGCCTGCAAAGCGTTAGATGCACGGCGTGCATCACGGTGCTTTGGATCCTTTTTCAATGCACTTTTGTAAGCATTGCTAGCGTCTCGTAACATTTTACGATTTACAGGTGTACTACCCTCTGCTAATGCTTGTTTTGCATCACCGACTAAAGTCCATGTGTTTGCATGGTCAGCTTTGTCACCGTGTTCCGACCAAGATTCCCTCAATGTTTTCAAGGCATCATCGTATTCACCAGCGTCTATCTGCTTCTCAGCAGTCTCCCACGCCTCCTTCAATCCACTCGGAATCATGAACCGCCGACAAGCGCCTCATTGATGAATCACTCGCTCCCGCGAAATTTATCAATTATAATGAAATAAGTTACAAAAATCACCCAATGTGTTGATTTATACCGACATAATCCTACACTTCTTGATTCATTAAATGTAATCGTTTCATTGGAGAATAGCACAAAAAATACAAGCAAAATATGAAGAGGCTCATGCTACGCCCAAATGGGTAAGGGAGAGGTTGCTGTCCGTAGGACAAACCCAAAAAGGGGACTCAGAGCAAGATGGAAACCATCGTCAACGACTTCACATTCAATATCGCTACAGCGAATGGGACGGGGTCCCAATCTGCTAATCTAATTCTTCTTCAATCCATGTTTGAAATGGGTGTTCCGGTAAGTGGGAAGAACCTGTTCCCCTCCAATATTTCTGGCCTGCCAACTTGGTATATCATCCGTGTTTCTGATGATGGCTATCAAGCCCCAGGTGACCGTACTCATATCCAAGTATTGATGAACAAAGCAACATGGGAAAATGATGTCGCATCTCTTGAATCTGGTACCGTGGTAATCTACAATTCAGATGTCAAGTTGCCCGTTGAAAGGGATGACTTAATCCTCTATCCAGTTCCAATGACAAAAATTGCTCGCGGCTTGAATCCAAAGTTGGCTCGCATGATTGCAAACATGGTCTATGTAGGAGTTATTGCTGAATTAATTGGACTAGATGCCACAATTCTAGATAGTTCTCTAAACAAACAATTCAATGGCAAAGCAAAGGCGATCGAGTTGAACGCTAACGCCATAATCCTTGGTCGTGAATACATTGCTGAAAATTTTGATCAGATGTGCCCATACGCACTTGAAGCGAGGGAGCGAAACCCTGATTCTTTCATTATTGATGGCAACGAAGCGGTTGCTCTTGGCTCGTTATTTGGCGGCGTTACAATGCTATCGTGGTATCCAATCACACCATCCACATCTATTGCTGAAGGAATAATCTCCCACCTACCAAGACTACGCTGTAACGAAAATGAACAAGTCACCTGTGCAGTGATTCAAAGTGAAGATGAACTAGCTGCTGCTGGAATGGTAGTTGGTGCTGGTTGGGCTGGTGGACGTGCCATGACTTGCACTTCGGGACCAGGAATATCATTGATGTCAGAATTCGTTGGACTGGCTTATTTCTCCGAAGTGCCTGGAGTAATTTGGGATGTAAACCGCGTAGGACCTTCTACAGGTTTGCCTACTAGAACTCAGCAAGGTGACCTCTCTATGCTGTATGAAGTGGGACATGGAGATACAAAACATCTCGTGTTAATACCGGGAACCATAGAGGAGTGTTTTGAGTTTGGATGGCGTGCATTTGACATGGCAGAACGATATCAAACCATTGTCTTTGGATTCTCAGATCTTGATCTTGGAATGAACCCCTGGATATGCAATGGTTTTGACTACCCAGAAAAAATGGACCGCGGTAAAGTTTTACGAACACAAGATGAAATTGATGCCATTGAAAATTATGGCAGATACCGTGATGTTGATGGTGACGGAATCTGTTACAGAACCTTACCAGGAAGTGGGCTTGAACCTATACTCTATCGCGGTACCGGTCATGACGAAGACGCAGTATACTCTGAAAATCCGGAAGTTTATGTCGCCAACATGGCGAGATTAAAGAGAAAAATTGATGGCGCTAGGTCGGTTCTTCCCCAACCAATTCTTAGAGAGGAACCCGAGATGCAAGTAGGGATAATATACTACGGTTCAATGGAAAATTCCATACAAGAAATTGATGATATTTTGGAAGCAACAGGCTTGAAGGTTAGTCAATGTAGGCTACGCTCGCTACCTATCTCACCAGTGGTCGAAGAGTTCGTGGCCAATCATGAACAAATAATTGTGTTAGAAGTTAACCGAGATGGACAATTGTACGGAATTCTTCGCAAGGAATTACCAATTGATTTAGTGCCACGTGTACACAGCGTCGCCTTCTCTGATGGCCTTCCGCCAAGAGCAAGAAAATATTCTGAAATGATTCGCGAAAAGTTGCTAGAGGTGATGTCTTGAAGTTGAATATTATTGAATTGTCAAAAGATGAATACAAGGGTGGGCCAACTTCACTATGCCCTGGTTGTGGACACGACCAAATATCCAATGTCATCATCACTGCAGCATGGGAAAATGGTGTACAGCCCGATAGAATTGCTAAGATGAGTGGAATTGGCTGTTCATCAAAGACACCGGCTTATTTCCTCGGCAAATCACATGGATTCAATACGCTGCACGGCAGAATGCCAGCAGTAACGACGGGAGCAAATGTAACCAACAAAGATTTGCATTACATAGCAGTTTCAGGTGATGGTGACACTGCAAGCATTGGAATCGGACAATTTGTCCATGCAATTCGTAGAAATATCAACATGGTTTACATCATTGAAAACAATGGAGTTTACGGGCTGACCAAAGGCCAGTATTCTGCAACTGTTGAAATTGGCTCTCAAAAGAGAAAAGCCGATGCGAATGAGAGCCCACCCATTGATTTGTGTGCCATGGCAATAAATCTTGGATGCACATTCGTCGCGCGTTCATTTTCCGGTTCAAAAAAGCAGTTGACTTCTCTGATGAAGGCGGCTATCAGTCACCGCGGCACCGCTGTAATTGATGTGATTTCACCTTGTGTAACATTCAGTAATAATGACGAATCTTTCCGCTCGTATGGATATGTGAAAGACAACCAATCTGAACTGCATGCATACGACTACATCCCTACATTCCAACCGATTGCTGAAGTTGAAGTACCAGAAGGCGAATTCAAAGATATCGCTTTGTTTGACGGTTCAATATTGAGACTGGAGACTATTTCGGGTAACCATGACCCTACAGATGCGGTGGCAGCGCTAAGTGAAATCCACCACGCAGAACAAGACCAAAGACACGTCACTGGACTCTTGTACTACAACCCAGAGCCAAAGACATTAGACGAGACGCTAAATCTCTCAGACACTCCACTTGCTGAACTTGAAAATGACAAGTTACGTCCAAGCGAGGATGATTTGGCTTCATTACTTGCTGACTTCCGTGCCTGAGTAGGGTTTGAAAGCAGATGCCTCCCGTTGCAACTTATGGGACCAACTCTAACCATCGGTCACGCTACTACAAGCGGGGAATTAGTACACACTTCTGAGGTACCACAATTTGGCCTTGGGACATTTCTCATGAGTAAGCCGGGTGAATGCAAGGATGCAGTCCTGACTGCATTGAAGTTGGGTTACAAGCATATTGACACCGCGATGGCATATGAAAACGAACACGAAGTCGGTGAAGCTATCGCTGAAGCCATTGCTGAAGGAATCATCACGCGAGAAGAACTGTTTGTAACAACAAAACTTCGCCGCCCGCATGCAGTTGGATTTGAAGCGGCGCAAATCCGTTGCCAGGAATCACTTGACAATCTAGGACTTGAATATGTGGACCTCTACCTTATTCACGCCCCACCTAAAGACCCGTACCACCGAAAACCTACATGGTTAGGAATGGAAGAATGTCTGAAAAAAGGAATGACTAGAGCGATTGGAGTTTCAAACTACGGGGCCCACCATCTTGACAAAATGAGAAGTTATGCAACCTTCATGCCATCTGTCAATCAGATAGAGATTCACCCTTGGCTGCAAAGAGATGGGTTGCGCGCTGCTACCGAAGCCCTAGGAGCAACCGTGATGGCATATTCACCTCTAGCGAGAGGAGACAAAGTGAAGGATGAAAAATTGGTGAAAATCTCCCGAGAACTAGGATGTACACCGGCACAGGCAGCGATAAAATGGTGCTTAGATATA
>JACNFL010000189.1:2850-7936 GCA_014384685.1 Methanobacteriota archaeon | reverse complement strand
ATTGATGATGGTTCTTGCATTCTCGGCGGAACGGGTATAACTGTTACTGTTGGTGGTGGATCATGGGACCAAGAAATATCTTGGTCTATTGTTCAAGAAGATGGTGGGATTATAGTTGATGGAACGACGGGGAGTATAGATCTATGCATGGGTAACGGTTGTTATACTTTTGTTATGAATGACAGTTATGGAGACGGATGGAATGGAGCTATTTATACAATCATAAGTTCAGTATCTGGTGAAGTCATTGATTCGGGAGATCTTGATTCAGCAGCCAGCGGTGACGGATCATATTATGGTGAAGACACCTTCTGCATTAGTGGTGGTGAGCCAGACGTGCCTGGATGTACAGACACAACCGCTTGTAACTACGACTCGACAGCTACCTTAGATGATGGATCATGCGATTACGAAAGTTGTTCTTGTCCCAACGATGTAAATGGCGATGGATCGATAACTGTGGCTGACCTCCTAATTGTTCTTAGTGAGTTTGGGTGCACTTCAGCCTGCACGGCAGATGTTGATGGGGATGGTTCTGTGACAGTAACCGATGTGCTTTTAGTACTCAGTGCGTTTGGAAGCCTGTGTTAATCCATTTTTAATGACTAGATGTCTATTATTTAATTTATTAATCATTGTATCGCTAAGCTCCCAAGCTCAGCTATCACCTACAATTACTTCGTGGGTTATTAATACTGACAATTCAACTGGATACTTCGGGGAGCTTTCGAATGTACAGTCTGTGGATTATACCTCAAATTTCGCCTTTGTTTCATGTACGTGTATCCCGGGATACGATATCGGCCCATGGGCAGGAAATCCAAATACCCCTGCCAACCAAGATTTCTGTTTTCGAATAACGTTTAATCCCCAAGAGAATACAGGAACATTAATAAATACGGGGTTGGGACATATTGGGGTTTGGCGTAATGGGGTGTCGATATTTAATGCAAAAGATGCTTTCTCATTTAACAATCAAGGAGTTTGGTTTCAAGATGCTTACTTGTTTGAAGGGAGTTCGTTTGACGCTTGTTTAGGACATCCTGCTGGAAATGGAGAATATCACCACCATGTAAACCCGACGTGTTTGTACAACGATTCTGATGAAGCAAACCACTCCCCCATTGTCGGTTACGCCTTTGACGGTTACCCTATTTATGGGGCTTATGGATATGCAAACCCACTGGACCCAAATTCTGCAATCGCGAGAATGCAGAGCGGACAACAACTGCGGAATATCAGCACGAGGCAAACACTTTCCGACGGGACCACATTGCCCACGTATCAATACGGGCCAACTGTTAATTCTCAATATCCCATAGGTAGTTTTATAGAGGATTATGAGTATATCGAAGGGTCTGGAGACTTAGATGAACACAATGGACGGTTCTGTATTACACCCGATTATCCTGAAGGGATTTACTCCTATTTCATCACGATTAATGACTATCTCGATCCTGTTTATCCGTATATCATAGGCCCCACTTACTTCGGAACTGTTGCAACAGGTAATACAGGACCTCAATCCGGACACAATCTTATTCCAAATAATGCAACGCACTATGACCCAGAAACCGATGTCTGCACAGGTGATATTAACGGAGATGGAGCTCTTACAATCGCCGATCTCTTATTAATATTAAGCGATTTCGGATGTACTTCATCTTGTAGCGGAGATGTTGACGGAGATGGAGTGGTAACCGTTTATGATGCGCTTAGTTTCTTAAGCTTATTCGGCAGTCTTTGCTAAACGAGTGGGTTCAAATTACCCAATCTTACCTGGATTCTTGTCTCTGACGTGTTGGGCTATAGGGATTGGAGTCCCATCATCGTCTAGTCTGACAAAGATGAGTCGAGTCGTACATACATCCGCCTCCTCGTGACTATACACATTGAACTTCCTGGCATTGACTTGTACCGTGATACTCTTGTTTCCAATACTCACAATCTCTCCATAAATCTTGATGAGATTGTTTTCCTTCACTGGCGATGTGAAAAGAACTTCTTCCATCTTAAGGGTCACCATGTTGGGACAGTGACACACCTCATTCACAAATGCTACAGCAGACTCATCCACCCAACTCAGCATAGTTCCTCCAAATAGATTGTTATGCACCCCTAAATCGTGTTTTTTACAAACCTTTGTAGCGAGTAATTTCATGTCTTAGTGATTGATTTTTGTACGCCCATTGTTTTTGATTGGAAGCATCATTTGATAGGCCAAATCATCGGATTTGCTGTCATCCGTTACGTCCAAACCATATTTAATCTTGTCTACATCACCGTATGCAAACGTACCGAAAATACGGTCCCAAATAGAGAAAATATTCCCAAAATTTCTATCCGTCCATGGTTCTTCAAAATGATGGTGAAATTTGTGTGTGTTTGGAGAAATAATCACCCAGCTAATGGCCTTATCCACACTTAACGGAAGACCTACATTGGAGTGATTGAAGTATGTAAATGCAATCGTTAGGATTCTATAAAATATATAGAAGGCCAAAGGGGCTCCCATGACAAAGACCGCTAGAATCGCAAAACTTTCTCTGGAAAGAAAATCCAAAGGATGCAATCTCGTTCCTGTCGTTGCATCCACTTTCGTATCACTGTGATGCACGAGATGAATCCTCCAAAGAAACTTCACTCTGTGAACCAACAGGTGAGCGATGTATTGAGAAATAAGATCAAAGGCCATAACCGCAACGACTAGCTCTACCCAAATGGGCCATTCCACCATATTTAAAAGCCCCCACCCTGTCTCCTCAATCCAAATAAAAAGTCCTACAGTAAGGGCGCCCACGGTGACATTGATTAAGACGAGTGTTGCGAGAAAAACGAGGTTCGTCTTCGTGTGTGCCGAGCTTCTAAATCCTCCTTTAAAAAGGGGTCTTAAAGATTCAATGCTTAAAGCCCCAGTTAGGCATACTACAATCCAAACAAGCTTGTGCCATGACTCTAAGTCCTCAAAAAATCCGATGAAATTTTCCATATGGTGAAATTACATCTGATAAAGGTGTAAATTGTGCTTCATGAAAACTATTATAACTTTAGGCGTGTTTTGTTTGGCATTAAGTACTGTAGTCGCTCAACCAACAATAACGTGGGAGAGTCCTATTGATGTTTCCTCTGAGGAATTCGGAAATAAGTGTACACGTATTGCGCTTAATCAAGCGGGAAACCCCATCGTGTTACATGGTAAAACTGGTGACAACGCTGGTCTTTATTTGTCAATTATGGAAGACGGAATCTTTGGAGACCCCATTCAAATTGTCACTGAAACGAATATCTATTTGGTGGGGGAATCGGAAGGGCCGCGTATGGCTGTGTATGAGAACCGTGTCGCTGTGAGTTACCAAATTTTTGGGGAATGGGCTACGGGAGCTTTTGTTGTCATCTCCGAAGACGATGGCCACACTTGGGGCGAGCCCTATGCCATCGCTCCTACTGCAACTGAAGATCATTTTATGCCACACGTCGCTTTCAATGACGAGGGGCTGCCTTGGGTCGCTCTTAAATTAGGTGTAAACCCTACTGAAGAAGGGATCCTCCATTTCAACTCCGATCTGGATGCTTTCGATCCCGCAATAAGCGGCTCAATCGCTACCCCTGGCGTTTGTGAGTGCTGTCCCTCAAATGCTTTTGGGCATGAGGGCATGTATTACAATGTGGTAAGAACCAATGGTGACAACATTCGTGATTTCTGGCTTACAGCCTCATCAGACGGTGTTAATTGGGACAACGCTATTGATATTGATGAAACCGATTGGGTCATTAATGCTTGTCCTGCGTCCGGCACATCATCTACTGTGATGGAAGACGGTACACTTATTTCTGCGTATATGTCTGCCCCCAATGGAAGCAGGGTTTACTGGTCTTCTGTAGATTTAAGTGCTTTTACATTTCTTGAAACAGGCCAAATAGACCCGGGCAATACGTCTTCAGAAAACCACCCTTCAATTTCTAGTTCTGGAGACTGGCTTGTCGCAGCTTGGGAACGTAACTCTGGCGGATACAATGTCATGGTTGCCGTTTCAGATGCCGGTCCACAAGCCTTAGAGATGTCTGTTGTTAGCGTGACCGAAGGCTTGAGCGGACACAACCGCTACCCTTCCGTTGTCTATGATGGCGAGTATATACATCTGGCATATCAAAACGCTGAGAACGGCGTTGTGCACTACCTGAAAGGCGAAATATCTGGAACTTCCCAAGTTGAGGGGGTTGAACTTGAAGAGAACCCATGGACAATTTCTAGCAATGAATCTGGGTGGATTTTAAGAGGCGAAGATGCATCATACACTTTGTACGATTTAAATGGTCGAACATTGGAAATGGGCGAGTTCTCAAACGAGCTTCGCATACCAATTAACACACAGCCCATGATTTTACAACTAAGAAGCGACAATCATGTGAAGTCGTTTAAGCTTGTGAGATAAGATCGACTGCATTTATTTGTGGTCGTTGTAAAACACATCATAAATTGTGTAATTCAGAGTTTGACAAACACATGAAAAATTATAATAAAGCTTATGCTAGACATTAAAATATCTAGTATAATATAAGCTTTACATACTAGTTTAAGTCTTATTAATAATAATGTAAAGCCCCGAAAAGTGCATTGAAAAAAAATCCACAAGAGGGCCGGAAAGTAATGGTTATTGAAAATCACAGCCTCTTCATGATTGCCATTTAGAGCAGAATTAAATGCTCTGGTTAGCCCTATAGACTGAACATTTAGCCCTTCATAAGAAGATGCTATTTTGATACTGCTTGGTAAAACGTTTAAGCAAAAACAGTATAGGAGCCCAATAGAAAAAATTATAAAAAAACAAAGATTGACTAATCGATAATCACCGATGTCAATCTTTAATTTATTACCCGAAAAAAATGAACTTGTATTATTCAAGTTCTTCGATAGCGTCATTTAATTCATTCATAGCGTCATTAAACTCTGTAGCTGATTCTTCCAAAGCGTTCTCTAACTCTGTAGCTGATTCTTCCAAAGCGTTCTCTAACTCTGTAGCTGATTCTTCCAAAGCGTTCTCTAACTCTGTAGCTGATTCTTCAAAAGCGTTCTCTAACTCTGTAG
>JACNFL010000189.1:0-1873 GCA_014384685.1 Methanobacteriota archaeon | reverse complement strand
GCCGTTGGTACGGTTCCCATGCTTCAGCCAGCACCCAACCCACACCCGCAAATTCAGTGTCTACGTTGTTGATGGCTGAACTTCCTTTCCACGCCCACAGTTTAATTTTTTCCACGTTTTCACCTAAAGTTCCAGCCAAATCGTCTCCAGCTTCCACCGTTTCAATAGAGCCAGGAATCAAAGGCAGACCCCCTGGATGGTAATTGCCCGCAGTGGGGTCGGTGCTTTGGCCTAGTTCAGACATGCCACGGATGGCGGTGATGGGTCGGGATGAGTCGTACCAACCCTTGGCTCCCCAAGCCGAGACGGCACAGTCGTGCATCGCAGAACCCAATGAAAGGTAAATTTTTACATCCCATTCGAGGTCATCCAAAACAACGCCTTCCCCTTGAAATTGCTTGACGAGTAGCGGGTGATCACTGACGTAGTTTAAAATTGTGAACCAATGGCCTGGTGGCGTCTCTGATTCGGGGCCATCTGCCCAAAACTCCGCAAGTACGCGTGCGTAGTCGCCTCGAGGAACCATGTTGGCCTCGTACGCTAATCCGGTGGATGGGATGATGCTGTGACCTAGACTGGGAGATCCGCCGTTGGAGGCGTCGTAAAACGTGGCGTACGTGTCCAAAGTCGTAGGAAAGGTGTCATTGTTTCCAATCGAAGCAGGGCTGATGTCCCACATCACTCCATCGGTGGGGTCCAACATGCCAGACCAACGCGCCACCATACTGTGGCCATCCACGTAGATGTAGGAAGTGCCCAACCCGTTCATGTCGTGCAAGGCGGGTTCTCCCGGATCGTGGTACACCTTGTATTCAAATCCGTTACGTGTGTACGATGTGAGGTCCGCATCTGTCAAGGCCCACGATGTTACCTGCCCCCATTCTGGAGATAGAAAATCGGGGGTTTCGCCAGGGATGGTGTTACCGCTTTGATCGATGAACACGTCGAGGGTAAGTGGCTGCCAACGGTTTAAATCCAGCACCGTCGCGTTTCCAGGCAGATCCACAATGAGTGGGGGGTTGAGGGGGGTATAGGATGTGTTGGTGTAGTCGTTTTGTTCGTTGGACCCGTCTTGGAGACCAAACGCGATCAGTTGCGATGCCAAGTAATTGCCCAGAGCTCGTCCATCGCCTGAACTGTAGTCCGTGCTGGTGAAATTGACGTCGTAGCCCAACGTATCCATGTGCACATCATAGCCCGTCATTAGGTACTCAGCTTGCGGAGCGTTGGCAAACCGGTGCTGCAGCAACCGGTACATTCCAAACGCGATGGCCTCGTCCCGCGCAATGACGATGTCTGTGGATGGGATGAATCCGTCAAACGGCGCTTGGAATCCTGCGTAATTCTGCCCCATAAATGCGGGGCAAGCATTGGGTTCCATGACGGCCCAAGCGTCCCACATCAACATGGAGCAGTGCCATAGGTTGCGAGCGTGCACTGTGGGGCGCGCGTAGTCGCCTCTGATGCTCTCAAGGAGCATTTCGTTCCATTGGCGCGCCATACTGTTGTCGGTACTTATGACGGGGTAGTCCACCTCTTCCGAGCAATCGGGACTGGGATTGGTAGGGCACGCGTCGCACGCATCTGGAATCCCGTCCAAGTCGTAATCCGCGGATGTGGCTACGAGGGCACAATTGTTAGACATGATAACATCGTACCCATTGCATTTCCCACTGAGGATGTCAGTGAGACCATCATTGTTGATGTCTAGAAGTGCCACGTCATAGCTGTTGGTAACCCATTCGAAGTTGGTGTTGCCGTAAGGATCGTTGAAGGTGCCGTTGATGTTTTCATAGATGGCGATGCGACGGCTGCTGTTGCAAGGCGGAATATCCACATCCACGTCGGAAACCACCACATCATAATCTCCATC
>JACNFL010000136.1 GCA_014384685.1 Methanobacteriota archaeon | reverse complement strand
CCCAAACTTCTCCAAACTTCCCCAAATCTTCTGATAGAAGCTGCGTCTCAACCCTCCAAACCCTAAACCCTCCAAACCCTAAACCCTCCAAACCCTAAACCCCCCAAACCCTAACCCCTTCAAACCCTTCAAACCTTCAAACCCTCCAAACCCTAAACCCTCCAAGCCCTAAACCCTATAAACCCTATAAACTCTCTAAAACCACCGAAAATCGAAGTTTACGTGGCGATACCACCTTCGGTCAAAACATACCTCTTCGGTATAAACATACCTTCTCGGTGATGTCACATTCTATCTTGCAGGTAATTCGGTAGATGGGCATGGAGCAAATGATGATGGGGATGCATGGAATCTTCTCTCATTCACGATTAACACCCCATCTAGTACTTCGGCTCAGGCAGACTTGACTACTAGAGTAATTAGTGTAGGTGACTATCAGAGTCTGTTCGTTAGTGAACCTGACCCTGCAGCGATTGAGCATGAAAGGCAATTAGAACTTGCAGAGAGTGTGTTTACAACCGGTAACACCCTTTTCTTTTCCTCATTGTGTGTCCTCATAGTTGGAGCAGTATTCCAACGTGAAATCCTTGAGCGTAAGAATGGAGATGGTCCAACGCATCTGGCAAAAGAACTCGCTTATCCAGAGGGCTTGAAGAGAGGCTTAATTTCGGTAGTAATGTTCCTAGTTGGTTTGAATTGGTTAGCAAGCGGTGCAGAAGCCTATCTTTATGCACCAGCAATTTTCTGTGGTTTTTGGGCTGCATACGGGGTCTACCGAACTGTTCTTTCTGCAAGAGCAGAACCAGTAGTGAAGGATATTCTCTGAGGTGATGATTTTGGACGGGGTTGTCCCCACCGATTCATCTCAGCATGTGATGGTTCACCTAGCTGAAGCGAGCAAAAGAATTCAACGTCTCGTATTCGCATTTTTGCTTATTGCAATTATCTGGGCGTTCATTATTGACGATATGTTTGCATGGTGGTTAGCAAGAATCCCACTAGCAGAGGGTGCGGGTTCTCTCACGATATACAGCCCTTACGCGTGGCTTGACACCAAATGGACAGCCGTTGGGTTACTTGCTATCTGGACAACTCTTCCTTGGGCCTCGTTAGAGTTGTGGAAGTTTGCAGAACCGGGATTACTTCAACGCGAAAAAGCATGGCTTAGTACAATGGTGTCAACTGGCATATTAGGTGGTTCAGTTTTGGTTATCTGGGGTTGGGGTTGGGGTTTCCCCCGTCTCGTTGAGATGGCGAATAGTGCCGGAATGATTGATGGTGTAGGTGCTCATTATGATGTCGTATCACTTTTTGCAATGGCCCTTGCTATCACATGGTTTGTATTGCTGTTATTCCTTCAGTCAGTAGGTCTAACGGTTGGCAGGGGTCTTGATTTAATTGGTGATGACCCGCTTGATTCGTTGCGTTTGCGCTTACATTTTGTTGCTGTTACGATTTTGTATATTGTTACTCCAACTGCATTTCAAGGGCTGTTTTTGGCAGCAGCATTAACTCTAATTTTTGGCAGCGAGTTCATTTCTAATCTTTCACCGCTGATAAGCCGTACGCGAGGAAGAAGTTCACAAACGGTATTAGATTCAGAAGGTGGTGAAAGAAGAGTTTTGATGGTTGATTGTACTTGTGCTGATGTCTGTCCAAGATTGAATCAAGGACATTTAGGGGCTAATATTGGTTTGATGTTAGCGAACGCCATTTGTCTTAATCCAGATGAAGTTGGAACACTTTGTGAAAGAGTAGCACGTGAGCAAATTACTGATGTTGTAATCAGTGGTTGTGATGGCTCACCTACACCAGGTAATATGAAGCGCTCTTTAGCAACGATGAATTGTTCAATTTCTGGTTTGAATCAATTATCAACAACAATTCATGGAGAAACGGCAACACCGGAATATATCGATTTGGCGAACCGTGTTGACCTTGCTAGAGCATCTCGTCCTTGGTCACAATCAGCACAATCGCGTGCTCAATTAGAGATATTAAAAGAACAAAATTTCGCTGCTAATCTTATTTCTTCATCAAACATAATTCAACCATGGGGGATGAGATTACAAGCCAATGAAATATGGGTTCATAATGGAATCCAACTTTCAGAACACATTGATGTTCAATTGATTGATTAGATGAATATAACTTGAATACATGATAGCGTATCATTCAATATACACGCGGTGGAGCGGTAAACTATGAGGCCAATCATTGCAATCCCTCTTGCGGCAATGATTTTGATTGCTGGGTGGTATGTAAGTGAAGACCCAACAAGGATAGGCCCATTCTTTGATTACCTTGATGATTTTACCCAAGAAATCGAAAATACAGCTCCAAGTGTTCAAATTCAATCTGAAGAGCGTTGGCTGGTTGTAGTAGTTGATTTCCCAAATGCTCCTGAAACTGGATTTAGAAATGTTGACAAGGCCCGGACTTTGCTAACAGGGACAAATGGCGCTGATGATTACATTTCTGAGGCTACTGGTGGCGCCACAACATTATCTGTCACAATAATGCCAACGGTGTACCACGCCCAAAATCCAGATTCATACTGGGGGCTAGATGACGGGAATGTTAGAGATGTTGGACAAGAAGGTTCAGATGGGCCAGGGGGTTTAGCCTCTTCAGTGATTAAAAACTCACTTTCAGGGGTGGATCTCTCACAATTTGACTTAGATTCAGATGGTTGGATTGACCGCTTTCTAATCATTCACACAGCCGAGGTTCAGGAGGATAATGGTGGTAGTGGCAGTATTTGGAGTCACTACGGCCCACTATCAGCAATGGTTGAAGTTGACGGCTACAAATTTGACCACTACACAATAGCTGGATTTGATTCCGGATTTGGTACTATCATCCATGAAATGTTACACCAAATGGGTGCACTTGACTTGTATGATGTGCATGGGCAAGGGACCGGCGAAGATTGGAATGGGCTTGGTGATTGGGATGTTATGGCCAGCGGAAATTGGAATGGTGTTAATGGGCGTACTCCCGCTTTACCATCTTTAGCGACCCTTGATTTGATTGGTGTTGATAGGGCGACTGAGATATCCGTCAACAACCCCGGTGAGACTCAAAATTATGTCCTCAGCCCTCTCTCTTCTGCGGGTTCTGGTTTGTTCATACAAATTTCACCAAGTGAGCGTGTGTGGATGGCTTTCAGAGGCTCAAATGGCTTTGATAGTGATCTTCCCGGTCACGGTTTATTAGTCACCGTTCAAGATACATCAGTAGGTGACAAAGAACAGAATCTAATCAATACAAATCCAGATATTCCTTGGTTGTATGTGTTAGAAGCAGATGGTGATAATGGTCTCCTTGCTGGAAACGACCAAGGTAGTTCAGGTGATCCTTTCACCACAGGTGGAAAGTTTGGCGCGGAAGGTCGTATTTTGATAGACCACTATGGCCGTCAAGTCAATTGGGTTGCCGAGGTCACTGCCGTTGACACTAACTCGCTTTCTCTTACCATATCTACATCCGGTGTACCTAGTTTTGAGATACTTCCTCCTCACCATCCTATTCAATTATTAAAAAATGAAGATTTGTTGGTTTCAGTGAACGCTTCATCATCGTGCACATTGGGTGCAAATCTGAATTCAAGCGATGGCAGAATCATATCAATTGTTGAGAATACTCCATTATCTGCAGGGGAATCAGTAGTTCGAACCCTACGGTGGGATTCACCTGGTATAGTAGGTGGCGAGGCACGTTTGACAGGTGAATTTACTTGTGGTTCATCCATTGCTCAACAAGTAAGTATTGATTTCCATACTATTGGATTACGTCTTGAAAACACTGAATTCAAGAGTGACATATCATCTGACGATGATGGTTTTGTAAATGTACCATTGGAGTTTACTGGCTTAGGTCAGCAAGTTTGGGAGGTTAGGTTGGAGGGGCCGATTGATAGAATTGCAACCACATCCCCAACTCAAAATTTGGGCGATGGTTCAAAGATAAATCTAACAATATCTCCAAATGGGCTCCTAGTTCCTGGGATGGTCGCTAGAGGTGAAATTGTTTTACGTGATTCTCAAGGATTAGAGCAAAGTATTGAGGTTATACTTACGGCTGAACAGTTTGAACAGGGCGGGGAATTAGTTCGATTCTTCTCCGACCCTGCAAATTTGATTATTACCATGTCAGGATTAATTGCATTGTCAATACTATTGGGGATGAGGAAGAGAAAATCTCCCCACTCAAAGATTCGAGAAGCAGGAAGACAACAAGCGATTAATCACTTGAATACGGCTGGGGATCAAAGGCCATCTCCTATGCCGCAGTCTCAATTTTCTGCACAGCCACAAACAATGGGGCAACAAGGAGAAAATCAGCAAAATGTGCAGGCTGAAAGATACTTGGCGGAATTACTTGAAGTCGAAAGTGACGAGTCACGCCCACAAAGTATTTCTGACGGCGTGGCTGAATTTACCGGCCCGGAGAGGCCTAGTCCACAGCCTTCTCAACAGCCAAATGTTGGTGTTTCAATTGATGACCCTAACGCAATTCCAGATTTGGATGATTTGTTGTAACCACCAAGGAGTTGAATTTTCTTTCAACGTTGCGTATCATATCTAATTCAAGCCGACAACATCAGAATACCCACCGTCTTCGGAGTGACAATGCGAAGGGTGGTCAGCCTATTCATGGTTATACTCATGCTAGGCACTGGGATTGTTGGATGCTTACAATCTTCTGAGGTGGCTACATCTGATCCAATCCCTGAACCAATACCTGATAATGAGATAATTCCTGAACCTGAACCTGAGCCATTAGACAGAAATTTAGACCACGACGGCGATGGTTTCACCACTGGTTGGGAATTAGATAATGGGTGGGACCCTGAGGACATAAATTCCTCACCATCTTGTAATTCATTCCGCGAACTTTGTAGTAGAAGTGTGAATGAAACAGTTTGGGCGACAACTCACAATTCTCATGCCTCTTTTGATCGTAATCACAACATTTTGAGTGGCAGTCAGCGAACAAACATCACTGCTCAAATGCAGGGTGGTGTCCGAGTCATCAATCTCGATGTCCATGAATACAACAACGAATCAATGCTCTGTCACGGTGGTTATGATTATCCTTTGCACCCCTGTTTTATTAGTGGGAATTGGCCTTTAGAGGATGCCTTTATTGAGGTTGTATCATTTCTTGAGAACAATTCTTTCGCAGTCCTAATCATCACCCTTGAGAGTTATGTAACTGCTCAGGATATAGCAAACACATCTGATTCCACCCTACTTACACCCTATTTCCACACTCAAGAATTAGGGGCTCCTTGGCCATCTTTAGCGAGTCTCATAGAATCCGGTAAGCGTGTTATTTTGTTCAGTCAAGACCGTCCAGAGGTTGACATTTCTTGGTATCACTATGATGGAGATTACATGGCGAAAACTCACTGGGCTTACAACGACTCCGCATATTTCAACTGTGAATTGGCTCGTGGTAACGTCTCAAGTTCATTACGCTGGCTTGATCATTTCGTCACTGACCCCTTATCGTCTGAATCGGCCTCTAATGCTTCCAATCAGATTCCTGTTGTCGTTGAAAGAGCAAATAATTGCACTCAAGAATGGGGGCAAATTCCTAACTTCATCGCAGTAGATTTCTGGGGCCAGGGTGACATCGTGTCAGCGGTTGAAATCCTAAACGGTTTCTAACGATAAATTGCTAATTCATCAGTGACGGAATCCTGACCATCTTCCTTCAGAAGGCGGTCTTTGAAGGGCTAGGTAGCACCATTTATCATCAATTTGAAATCCACATAACCAAGTTTTGTGTACTCCATTAGCAAGTCTTGCTGCTAAGCAAGCTTGAGCCCAGTCGTGCGGTGCCAGCCATTCAGGTTGTAGTAACCAAGGGGCATGTTCCTCTCCTACAGACAGTTCGTATAATCTCCAACGTGTTCCGTATTTGAATCCGGAACGTGGGAGGAGTTTCCGGGCTAGAACATCTCTTAGTAATGATATACTTCCATTTTCATCTGCTGCATCTTCTAGGATTCTGACTTCATCTTCATCAAGCCACTTACCTTCAGGAAGCGGTGTGCCAATTTGTTCTGGGAGTTCAACATCTTTGGGCATAAAGGCTCCATCCCATCTGCCGCCAACTAAACTAGTTTCAGATTCAAGAAGATTATCCAATTCAATTTCACTTAGAGCACCTGCTGGGTTGGCTGGATTTACTCTGTATGTGGTCACGCCCATCTCTTCGTCAACAATCAATACTTCGGCAATTCTCCCTAACGCAGTTACTTCAGCCGCCCAATTGTAAAGGTTGTTCCACTGAATAGGTTCAAAATCTCTAACCCAAATAACTTCAGCAGCCGCTAAACCAGTTTTGAGATTTGATGAGCGGGACCATCGTAGTGCCCAACTGCCATCTGAAACAATTGTTTTTGGAGATATTTTAGCAACATTATGTGCTAAAACAACCTGTTCACCAGGTACCCTCATTGCTTCCAATGCAGCGGTTTCATGCAATAATTCTGCAGATTCAACTAATTGTTCTTCCAACCAGTTTTCACTCATCTCAAGATGTCTGTGCCGGTGACAAAACAGGACTTCACAGGCTTGCAACAATAATTCATTTTTTGGTAGCGGGATTCCAATTCCCGACTTATCAAAAAGTCTCTGCGCAGCTGGTCCAGAAAGCACCCACCCATCGGGATTTTGCACGCAAGGGCCAATGGTCCTCCTCTTCGCCGGCCCACTATCCATACCCGCGCCTCGCGCCTTTCAGACTTGAGTTAATCGCCCCTTCTTCCGTCACATTTGATAGGATAGCCCCTACTCAGAGGATTTGAGTGACATGAGTGGCAAAGGCAAACTCAGCGATTTCACCGTTGAGCAAAGAGTGCTAATTCATCTATTTGAGCATCCAAAGAAGCGATCACAATGGGAGGGTAAGCACGAACAAACCCAAGCAGGGATTAGTGGTGCTGTAGGGATTGCGAGGAAACATCTTCCTAGAACCTTGAAATCTTTGATGGCACAGGATTTGGTTGAGGTTGAAACACGTCATGTTGAGGGGTCAAAACAACGCTGTAGGGTCTATTTTATGACACCTACAGGCATTTCTGCGGCTGAATCAATGAGACAAGGATTAGCATCTCGCGAGATTTCTACCGATGAAGGACAAACCACTTTGGGTCAATTTGCTGGCCACGATATTCCATTTCTTCATGTGTTAAGCCATCTAAATTCTGAAAATCATTACGACCAATCAATGCATGATCAAGAAATTGAAGAGGACGCTCCCTCAGTTGACTTATATCGTAAAGTCCTACATCGTGCCTGGAACGATGGGCAGATTACCGCCGATGAAAGAGGGATGCTGGATGACATTTCTTTACATCTCGGTCTTGAGCCCGATAGTGTTGATAAGATTGAATCTGAAGTTTCCTCAGAGCGTGTTGAATCTCCAGAACAACAAACAGACACTTATCTAGAAGTGTTAGAAGTTGCTTGGCAAGATGGCTTTATTTCTGATGATGAACAAGCAATGTTGGATTGCCTAGCCCGCTCCCTCGGACTCGATTCTGAGTACATTGCAAAAGTGCAATTAGAGTGGATTATTCGCCATTCGTAGATAGGTGGGTTGATTTGGCTTCGTCCTTTCGCAGGGCCTGAAAGGGGTAGGCGCGGTGCTAGACGAAGTAGTGCAAAACGAGATTGACCTGTTACGATCACTTCACGAAATGGTTGTAAATCCCGAAGAAAAACCCGTTCTTTTGATGGGTGACGTAATTCTTGACCGTTACTTTCACGGTTGGGCAAATCACCTCAATTCATTCGCACCGGTTCCAGTTGTAAAAGTGATTAACAAATCCGAGAGTGCGGGGGCTGCTGCTCATATCGCTAGAGGATTAGTGAATCTAGGGATGAATGTCAGATTTTTCTGTATTCTCGGTGGTGACGAAAATGGTCAAATCATCGCCCAGCAATTGCATGAAGAGGAGGTGGATACTTCAGATATCAGAATTGCCGCTCATCTCCAAACAGTTTCAAAAACTAGAATTTATGGTTCACGTGAAAGTTTGATTGACCGTAATCAATTAATTTTACAGTTTGACGAAGAATCAAGTTAAGAATACCCAGAAGGAGTTATTGTCA
>JACNFL010000178.1 GCA_014384685.1 Methanobacteriota archaeon | reverse complement strand
AGCAAATTTTGCTTTATGAAAGGCTATTTGTAAGTCTTTTTGAACTGTTCTTACTTTTGGTTGAATTTGGCTACCATGAAATGCATCGCCAATGTAAGAGAAAGCAAATGCGACGCCGACCATTTCGGCCATGTGCCTCACTCTTGGGTCAACAATTCAGCGGCGTCTTCAGCTGAGTATCCTAAACCACCAACAGACCAAATGAGTGCTTGCTTCAACCATGGTACTATCATTGGATTTGATTTGTCAGGGTCAATCACCTCAATGGTGTCGACAATATTTCTTGCAGCATTGTAAAGAATATCATCAATAGGAATATCTGCAAGTTCAAGACGGCGGCTATAGCGTTGAAATTCTTTCACAGCAATTGGTACTCGCCTACACTCTAGGGCAAATCCTGCGAAGTCCGCAATGTACTCATCCTTCTCTTCATCTAGTTCCATGGCTTTCTTGTAATTCATCATGATTTTTCCGCCAGGGATGATATCATCTTGGGCTTCCATGTTAAGCATATTTGCAAATTCTGCATAGGTATGATGTAATTCAGCAACACCTGGGTTTGTCTTGATTTTCTCATCAAGTTCTGCTACAGCACCCTCTAAATTTCCCTCTCTGAACATCTCAATTGCTGATTCCATCAATTCATCACTCATACTAAGCCCCTCGCGACAGCCTGTGCTGACAGCAACTCATCTATGAATCAAACGCTTTGAGAGTTAGATTAATCATCCTAGATTCATATCGGCATCAAGATCATCTAAAGATTCCTCTGTTGATGTTGCTTCTACAGCATCATCAACTCCTACTGGTTCTGGAATGTTACTACCAGGTACAACTCCTTGTGCCTTTGACATCAATTCAACCATCTGCTTCTGGACTTCTAGCTGTTCTTCTGCTTTAGTGACAGCAGAGTTAGAATCCATCATTTTCAACATCAAATCGTAGGTTTCCTGCCATTTTGTAATTCCATAGAACGAAATGTCTGGAGTAAATCTCTCAGTCTTCACAGTGCGCTGGTAACTGATTAAGAAGACGATTCTGCTCATAAATTTCATGAGACCGCCCGTAGCTGCGTCCGCTTCCGCTGGTGCCTTGACTGCCAATGCACCACCAACAGTTTCTGTGGATATGTGTGCTTGATCTCCGATATTACAGTATACAGTTGCATACCCGAACAAGGCACCGATAGGTGTTCTCCTCTTCATGACTGCACGGATGTTCTCATGGAGGAAAGTCAAGCCATCTCGCTCGTAAATAAATGCTTGATGGTGAATTATCCGGTCGGTGGTGACAGCATAGATGAAACTCCTCTGATACCAAAATGTCACAGCCCAAATTACTACAGCCCAGAAAATTCCGAAGACTGTGAAATTCCATTCGATTGGCATCTCAAAGGTAGAATCTGAAAACAGTCGAATAACCTCATCGATGTGCAACAGGAAAGGAGTAAATGACGAAAGTAAGAGAACTGAAGTCATCCACTTGCCGCTGGCTGGATGGTTGAATATACGGTTAAGCCAAGTGAAGAATAACATCACGAAGGCAAAGCCAGTACCGCCAAGCCATCCACTAGCTTTGACTAAGAAAAATAATACTTCCTGCCACCACGCTGCATCATCTGGTGCTTCAGCCCAGCCGAAAAACAGGTGGATCAACAATACACCAAGACCTACAATATAAGCAGGCATGAAGGCAAAAAATGACGGCCTTCGAATCATGAGTAGTTCTTCATCGTCATACAAACGAAGTTTGGAATTAAATTTTTCACTTATATTGCTAGTTTCTTCTACCTCTGACATCTCAACACCCCGGTGCTCATGGTTCGCAAATCTCCGCCCTTATATCATTCTATTCAATATGGGATTTAGTGCAATATTCCCCAACTATGCTCTGCATTGCCATGAACCCAATCCCAATCATCAAGAGTCCTAACTCCTTTTTCGTCAAGCACAGTGATTTGTTCAACCTTCAGGGGATACTCATTGTAGGTGAAGTGACTAGTCATGTGTGCGCGCGTTGGTTGATTGAACGACCAATGTGCCCTTCCTACTGCCTTAACAATCAATCCAACTTGAGTCCTGCCGTTCCACATCCTAATATGGAATTTTGGCAGAGGGTTTCCATCGGAATCATATTCGGCATCTTTTCCTTTAGGCTGAATTAATTTAACTTCACATCGTTCAAACTTTTCAGTTCTTTGACTGCCAGCGTCTTTGAACATTCCAGCACCAGCCAACGGAAGTCGAGTGAAATCCCTCAATTTCCATGGATCAGAATCTTTCGCAGTCACTGAAAGCGATATGTGCGGTAACCACCAATCTAGATATGAGCCATCATCAAAATGTAGCATCCCCCAAAACCAAGGAATTGATGGGGCTTGAACCGTTACCTTTTGGAAATATGCGGTTCCTTCTATTTCCGTACCATCAATTGTCCCGCTGCATTTGGTGCCGTGGATTCTCAAAATATCATAACCCATATTTCCAGCGTATACGTTATGCTTGTATTCAAGTGCTGAAATCTCACGATTCCAAGGAGTCATTTTCAAATCAAATTTTGCAGGAGAACCATCCGATATGGCCTTCTCATCAGAAGTTAATTTAAGCCAAAATTTGCTTTTATCGGCTGCTAATCCCATTGATAAATCGTCTTCAAGGATAGGAATTACCGCCCCCCCTCCATCCGTCTCTTCAGCACCCCACAATGGGTGGTCTGCACAAATTGAAGCCATCCTCGCCTCTCTAAGGACAAGTGGTTCAAACACCTTTTCTCCATCGAACCACCAAGAGGCTACCATCCCAGGAAAAACGATTCCACCGTTATCATCAGTATGAGTTCTGCCGCCGCCCCACCAATCGAATCCACTGACATCAATGCGCTCACAATCACGTGTTGACCAAAGCACCATCAACTGTTTACTACGGCCTGGCCTATCTGGATCTGGTATAATCACTAACCACCACCACCACCACCAAGACAGACGTCGCAACGGCGGTAGCGTATCTAAATGCCAAAATGAAGAGAAATCCCCCTCAAATTTTTCTAATGACTCCCATTTTCTTGAAGAGCCTTTCAGGTTAGTGTCTAACATTTTGAAACCTCAATTGAGTTCCTTTCGCTTTAGGCTAGACTGGCCAATAAAGAGAGCGAAAATTGTGAATAAAACCAATACGAAAATTGAGATTAGTAGGGAGGCAAAAGGACTGCCAGCAACAACACTTGGCGGGCTGTAGAATCCTGCTAATGCGGCCTCACTCCCCCAGTCGTTATTCATGCTAGCAATTTCTATCATGTAACTTTGGTCGGGATAGGCCAATACTGATGTACAATTGATAATTTCAATCCCCCAATGTGAAACCGATAACCAAGTAAGTGCGAAATTTGGCGCACCTAGAGATATCATCGCCATAGCGAATTCCCATACACCAAATCCAATAGCAATCCACAATCCAAATCTCGGGCTAATGACTCCTAATGTACAGAATATCGTACCGTATGCTAGCATCATCAGCCAAGACGCTAACAAAATCCCCAACCAAGCTGACATGTCATGGAATCTGAATATTGAATCTGAGGGGGCAAGGAAACCAGTGACTATCGCTGTTAGGAGGATTAACACCGTAGCGTAAGGCCAAACAAGAGCAATGTACCCTAGAAGTCGGTAAGCAAGTATTTCAGCCCGTGCAATTGGTTTACCCATGATGTAGTGAAGGGTTCCTCTCTCCATCTCATCGCGAACCAATCCTGTTGCAAGGAAGAGCGGGACGAAGATTCCAATCAAGAAGGCGAATCCTATTTTTCCAAACCCAAGAACGAATGCCCTGTGAAGTGATTCTTTGAGAAATTCCTCATCATCTGGGTCTTCATCAACACTAGGATCGGCGCTTATTAAATAGATTGTTTTTGTAGTAGAATTCATTGTATATCGAACATTACAGTTAATTCCGTCACGGTTTGTATCTTGGTTGTAAGGAAGTTCAAATGATTCAGTATCCACCCACCCCTCACCTGTGCAGTCTCCATCGTCATCATATCCTTGATTTGAATTTGAATAGTCACCATCCCAATCAATCCCATCTTCGTCTATCCATTTTTCTGGGGGGTCAGGCGCAACTAATTCAGGGTCAGGGTGGCTATTTTCATCCCACGGATTTGTTCCGTAGATTCTCTCTTGGCCTGTTGGGTAACCATCCCCATCATAATCATGAGAATCGCCATCATTGTCAATGGAATCAAAACCTGATGACATTGCTTCACCATAAAACATCAATATCATTGCAACAAATACCATTCCAATTCCTAGTACCACCCATGTTGAATTCTTGGTTCTGTATTGACGCAATGTGAATTCTGTGACCGCTGTGGCCTTACGGTCTAATTTGCTCCAAACGGTATTAGTAAGCGGACGAAATGCTTGTGCTGCTTGAGTTTGAACTTTCTGTAACTGCGTCACCGCCGCCCCAGCCACAGCAGCTGGTGCGCTCACATACATTGGTTTAGAGGGTTCTGTATCAGCAAGTGTCTGGGCCTTCACGGCCTCCTCTACCTGGCTTTCAAAAGTTTGAGGTTTTGATTCCAAATTAGGCTGCTCATCTGATATTTTATCCGAAGGAACCTTTGGTTCTCTAATGAAATCAGTAGGATCATGCTCCATATTCAGGACCTCCCTTCAACTAAATATCCTAGCAAGGACTCTAAGTTATCATCCGGATTCTCAATCGCTGTAACTCTGATTCCACTCTCATGACAAATACCTGGAAGTGCTTGGTGCACAGAAGAGAGGTTATTTGTCTCAACAACTAACTCATCACTATTTGGAAAACGCACACCATACACATCTTCGTGAGGTAAGAACGCTGTACCCAAACCTCGCGGATTATCAGTTCGCAGAAGAATTCGGTGGGGATGTTGGTCTAGTAGTTCACGAATAGCATGCAGGTTTCCAATTGCCAAAAGTCTTCCATTGTGGAGAATCATTATCTGTTCAGTAATTCGTTCAATTTCGGAAAGTATGTGACTACTTACAAGCACTGTTTTCCCCGTTGCACCGAGTTCCCTTACAACATTCATAATCGTTGTACGGGCCAAGGGATCACATCCTGCTAATGGCTCATCAAGAATAATCAAGTCAGGCTCATTTACCAATGCATGAGCGATTTTTACTCTTTGTCTCATTCCTTTGGAATACTTGCCTATTTCTTTGTTCGCAACATCGCCTAAACCTACGAAGTCAAGAACATGCAATGCCTTTTCTTTTGCTTCATCTCTAGTGTAGCCGTAAAGGCGAGCAAGTGTTGCTACGAAGTCAAGCCCTGTCATCCAATCGTAGAGATGTTCTGATTCGGATACATAGCCAATTCTTGAATATGGGGCTGGATTTTTGAATGGATTTGTACCAAAAAGGTGAACATTTCCAGAACTAGGTTGTAATCGTCCTACTATCAACTTGAACAGAGTGGATTTACCAGCACCATTTTGACCAAGGATTCCAGTTACACCACCCTTGATAGCGATGCTAACGTCATTCAATCCCATTACTGAACCATAGGTTTTGGTTACATGATCAAGCATAATGTGGGGTGCTTCAGCAACTGGAGCCCACTCCTTTGTCTCCCCAGTTCCAACTTGGGATAGGTCAGGAATCACTCGCGGGTCACCTCCAAAGAAGAAACTCTAGCCGAAAGAATGTAGAGGGAAATGGCATTCATTGTAATCAACATCACTAGACTCCAAGAAGCAGGATGCTCGTAAGTATGATTCAGTCCAAGCATCCATTGCCCTACATGAGCCAAATTGTCATATGGTGAAATTAGGTAAATTGCACTACTATCAAACAATGCCCATATCAAGAATGCTACCATTTTTGTTCCTAAAATCAATCCAATGAATGCCACCGCTGGGAAGAATTTACCAGAACTAACTGAAGAAAGAGCAAGCCCAATACTGGTGTATGTGAATACTAAAAGAGTGCCTGCAATAAACGCACCTAGGAACAATAATCCGGTGTCCATGACATATGACCACCCTTCACCACCGACTAGGATTGCTCCTAGATAATAGGCAGAAAGAGTGAACAACACAACAACTGAGAGTATGATTGCAACTGAAAGAAACTTCATCGCAGCGTAATCTCGCCTATTGACAGGACGTGAAAAGTATAGTGCAGAGGTGCCATTTCGCCTATCTTCACTTATCATCCCTCCAATAATTAATGCCGTTACTATCGGATAAGTACAGGCATTTCTAAACCAAAATGATAGTACATGCCCATACAAATTCCCCCTAGATACTCCTGCTAATCGTTCGATTGCTTCAACACCTGTTGCAGCACCTACTGTGAGCATTAACAAATCACCAATTGAAGCGATTAGAACTCCGAAAATAACCAATTTTGTCATCATTGGCCATGGTTTATGCCCCTTTGAAAAAAGTCCGTAAATATGGTAACGCAAAATTGACCAATTTCTAACCCAACGGCTATTCAATTTTCCGCGCCATGGGCGGTACACTTGGTGGAAGATTGTTCCGGTTTGCACCTCAGACGAAACTTGTGCTACTTGTGCAGTTGCTATTTCATCGCCATCACCGGTGCCAAAGGCTGCTTCCATTCTGCCTCTTCCAGTAACGACACCTCCCTTTTCACCCATGAATTCAGCATCAGCAGGTTGGATATTTGGTTCAGGAATTGATTCAGTGATTGGTGTAGATTCCTCAGAGATTGGCTGAGAAGGTGCGGGATTATCTCCGCCAAATAAATCATCTACCCCGGGTATTTCATCTTCCATCAAAAATTACCCCCCGGTTGGGATGGAGCAGGTGCAACAGAGGTAGTCGGAGGCTGTGATTGTAACAAATCTGCAGATGATTTTACACCATATCCTAAACGATCCATTATGACAAGGAAAAGGTCTTCTAAAGATGGTTCGTAATCCTCCATTCTGCGGATCTGAACCTTTGCCTTAGCAGCTAATTCTAGAACCAAGTCGTATGTGGTTTCATCTTGGCGGACAACTCGCATCACTCTACCAGTTCTTCGAGGAGTTAATCCAGCATCATTCAATGCTGCTTCCATTCGTGAAGCACCACCCCAAACCCAAATCTCAATTTCTCGGTCAATTGCCTTCAAATCCTCAATTTTCCCTTGAGCAATCAATTTTCCTTTGTGAATCATAACAATTCGATCACATATTTTTTCCACATCATCCATCAGATGACTGCACATCAAAATTGACCTGTTTCCTTGCTTTACCACCTGAAACAAAGTATCAAGCATGAAACCACGAGCCTTTGTATCTAGGCCATTAGTTGGCTCGTCACAAATCAAAAGTTCAGGGTCATGAATAATTGCACATGCTAACTTTGTCGCTTGCATCATGCCTGTTGAGAAACTGGAAATTTCGCGATAGCGCTGGTCTCTCAAACCAACATATTCGAGAACCTCGTGTGCCCTTTGCATAGCAACATTGGTGTTCATTCCAGTTAATTCACCGCAATACTTCACTTGATGTATCGCATTCATCTCAGGTGTCAAACAATCGTATTCTGGCATGTAACCAATTCTTTGCCGGATACTATCTCCTTCTGTTCGGATATTGTAACCGAGGACTTCACCATCCCCTGATGTAAGTTGAATTAATCCCAGTAATGTTTTGATCATAGTGCTTTTACCAGCACCGTTGGGACCTAAAAGAGCCGTAGCGCCACTATTGATTTTCAGACTCATTTCATCCAATGCGACGTGAGGTCCGTACATCTTGGTGAGTTTCTCTGTTGCGATAATTGTCTGCAAACCAAGCCCCCCTCACTCCGTGAGGGGAAGATAGCCCTTGAATCAATCCCCTACCGGTATCCAACGATTGAAGCGATGAATGAGAGATTAGGGATTGTTGAATAATTCAATCTAGTTTGATACCACCACGGGTTTTCACTGCAATTCCTTTACCAAAGGAAAGTAATTCACGTTCTCCGCATTGAGCTATGCCATGAGCAACTAATTCACCTGATTGATTGACAATCAAGCATGGCATACCAGTTCGTAGCAAACCTTGGTGGCCAAGGATGAACCCATGCATTACATTGCGTCCATCACGAACAAAAGGTTCAGCGTCTGAATCAATTACTACTTCTGGTAGACCGGCAATTTCAGAATCTGCGTCGATCAACT
>JACNFL010000172.1 GCA_014384685.1 Methanobacteriota archaeon | reverse complement strand
TGTGTCGCACGGGGGCACCCGCCAGGAGTTCGATACGGCTCACCAGCGTTGTTGGAAGAGGGGGGAAACCCGGGCCCACTCCAACCCCGCCATAACAACCATGATGCTAAATGACATCACGGCACATATTGGGTGGGGGCAATGAGTGATAGTTCAGCAGGCATGACCCTATACTACGAGACGCATCTGATTGATGATGATTGTAATATCCATTTTGGTGATTTCGTCCTTCATCCTGATGGACGTTGGTGGGAATATAATGGCTACGAAGATATCCAAAACAAAATTGAGGGGAAATCCAAAGTAATTACCCGTTCGTTTCAGAATTGGCATACTCACCTGCCGATGGTGCTCAACCGAGGAATGGGGGAGGGGCTCACACTTGGGGATTGGCTTGAAAAGAACATTTTTCCAACTGAAACACGGGTTACTCCCGAGTTTGTCAAAATTGGTACATTAGCGGCTGTAGCGGAATTGATTGCTTCTGGCACAACATTTGCTTGCGATATGTATCACTATCCCGCTTCAATTGCACCTGTTTTGGCTGAATCTGGAATTCGCGGAATTGTTTGTGGCCCCACAACTGCTTGGCCACCACCTGAAAACAATGCTGACACTGAGGATGCTCGGGTTCTCAGCGAACTTGAGAATCTTATCCGAGGTGGTTCATTAGCGAATAACAGAGTGGAATATGGAATCGCAACCCACGCAGTTTACACCTGCTCAGAGGAGGTATTGCGGCGTGCTAGCGATATGTCGCAAAAGTATGGAGCAAGATTACATATTCACACATCAGAAACAAGGGCTGAAGTTGCCCAATGTCATGAACAACATGGAATGTATCCTATTGAATACCTTGACTCACTTGACTATTTTACTGATGGAACTGTCTGTGCTCACTGTGGTTGGGTCACCAAGAGAGAGATGAGAATTCTTGCTTCACATGGGGCTCACGCGGTACATTGTCCAGTATCTAACCAAAAATTAGCAACTGGCGGAACTCTATCTTATCCAGCGATGATAGAGGCTGGAGTTGATGTCAGACTTGGCACAGATGGTGCAGCATCCAACAATTCTCTAGATATGCGGGCAGAAGCAAAAGCTGCTTCACTAATTCAGCGTCATGACCACTGGGATTCCACCCTGCTTCCTCCGCGGGAAGCATGGCAATTAGCAACAAAAGACTCCATTGATTGGGTTGCATGGAATCTAGATGATATTCGAATGAGGCCGCACGGAATTAACAATCGCCGTTTACTCGCCAACCTGCTATACTCAAATTCGCAATGCCTTGACGTTATTGTTGATGGTAACATCATCCGCCAAGATGGTGAAACGTTGACCCTTGACGAACAAAATATTAGTCTACAACTTGAAGACGCCGTTGCGGAATATTACGACGGAATTAACCCACCACAAGGTGGCTTAGATGAGTAAAGATAAGCCTCCATTATTTCCATGGTCTTGGCCTTGGTGTAGTTTGACAGGTGTGCCATTAAGGCCATTAAAACTGTTTTTAAGCCGAAAATTTACTTTTTCATACATAATCATCATCTGGGTATTTTGGTTATCAGATATTACCGGCCCAGCCAATGATTGTTACATCACCGGTGGTGGATTTTCATGTATTAACGGAATTTGGCCGAGTGACTTGGTTGATTCGCCGATTCGCTTTTTCGCATCCTTATTGATAATCCCATTTTTCCATAATGACCCAACTCATATTATATTCGTTACACTGGGATTCCTCGTTTTTGTACAATCATTTGAAGTCAGAGAAGGAACGATGCGAACCTACATTTTGTTCATGATTTGTCTTTCAGCGGCAGCCGTAGGAGTATCTACCGGAATGCATATCGGAGAACTGATCTATCCAGACAGTGATTTCCTGCGCAGTGGATTTTCCCGCAATTGGAACGGGGGTTCGGCTGGCTTTTTCGGAATTATTGGGGCCTCCTCACATCAAACACGTAAAGTATGGATGGTCCCTACAATTGCAATCATCTTTGAAACATGGAACCATTTTATCAACGGAATAAGCGCACTAACCTCAACTGCTCACATGGTATCAATGACTGTTGGATTCCTATTATGGGGATACTGGATCTCAAGTAATAGTGAAAGTAGGGCTATCAAAGAAAAGCGCGGCTAATGAACAGATTTTGATACCGAGTTTAAACAAAATTGACGAAGACAATCAGTAAAGGAAGAAAGCGACTGCAAGAATTACGTATGTTGCTAACAACATTGAACCCTCGAGCCAATTTGATTTGCCGTCTGCAGCAATTGAATTGGTTATCAGAACTGCCAAAAACGTAGCTAATGTTTCAAGTAATCCAAACTGAAAAGTCAATGGAACACCGATCATCCATGCCAGCATGACTACCGCAGGAGCAACAAAAACTGCTATCTGGGTGCTAGAGCCAACCGCTATTGAGAAGGATAAATCCATCTTATTTTTACCAGCAACAGAAACTGCTGTGAAATGCTCAGCAGCGTTACCAAACAATGGTAACAATATCACACCAATGAAAAGAGTAGGGAGCCCCCATTCATCAGCCGCAGATTGAATTGAGTGGACCATTATTTCAGCCATCCAAGCCACCATAACTGTGGCCCCGATAAGTAGGGTCATGGCTTGTTTCTTAGCCATCACAGGTTCTTCATCATGGCCTCCATCAGTAGCAAACAATTCCGCATGGGTGCGGAATTGAAATAGTAAAAATAATCCGTACATCATGAGTAAAATTACTGCTGTTACTCGAGATAGTGTGACTATCGCTTCCTCATGTCCATTTCCTGTAAATTGGTACACTGTTGGCAAAATTAAAGCAATCACTGCCAAGAAGAGGAGAGAAACATTCGCACCAACTTGAGTATCCGAAAATTGCTGTACCTTGTGATGAATTCCGCCCCAAACAAATGCAAGGCCAAGAACTAACAAGAGATTACCAAGAATTGAACCGATAAGTGATGCTTGAACAACACTAATCATTGTAGTAGCAGTTTCTGCATCTCCTTCTTTGATAGCAGTTGCAGCTGCTAATACTGCCAATACTGCAATTATCATCTCGGCAGCATTCCCGAAGGTTGCATTTAGTAAGCCACCGATTGACTCATTCGTTTTCAACGCAATTTGTTCCGTCGCCTCACCCATCAAATAGGCAAGCGGCATGATTGCAGCCATAGAGGTTGCAAAAGCCATTGGAGCATTATGAGTAAAAATACTAAAATAAATTGCTAAGGGAACGAAAATCAGCATTATTGAGAGTTTAGATTGGCGTGGGTCAAGCAATTCTATGACGCCTTCCCATCCCAACTCAATTGCAACTGCATCGCCATCAATCGCCTCTGCCATATTATGCTGAGGAATAGGCATAGTAGGTGAAACCTACGCTATCTTCACTACTCAAAGCATCGGTGCAGCAGTGAGGGTTTTTGTGGAATCTACTCCTTCAATAGCCCTAATCCTGTTGATTACAACGCTACCAAGTAATGCATAATCCTCACAAACTATTTTCACATAGAGATCGTATTCTCCGAATAACAACATTTGCTCAACCACCTCTGGTATTGCTTGTAATTCATTGTAAACTTCAGTCTCTCTTCCAGGTTCTGCAACTATCAGCACAATGGCCGTCGCTTCAGTTGATTGTATCATCTAATCCTCTCCGTGAACCGTAGTAGTGTGGTCTCTGTGTATAAACTGGTCGCTTAAACAAATTAATTGGCTTAATTTTATTCTAACTCAATTACCACGCCTACGCCATCACCTTGATGAGCATCACAACTAACCCCTGCGTGATGAGCCAGGATTCCGCACACCGAATTGCCATCACCGGAACCCCGAGTAGCGGCAAAACCACTTTGACTGAATTTGCGCTTGCTAATTCTAACGCGGGATGGCTTCTATCAGTAATTAGTGACAAAGAATTAGCCGAAAAGAATGGTATGCTTGGCGAAATTGACAGCAATGATGGGGCCCGGCCAATTGATATTGAGAAATTAGCAACTACCCTTTCAGAACAATGGAAACAATACCCTGATAATGATATGTTGATTGATGGGCATCTGTCGCATCTGCTTCCTGTTGATGCTATCATCATTATTCGCTGTAATCCAGAAATGCTTCAAATCAGAATGCAGGAAAGAGGTTGGTCGAAATCAAAAATTGATGAAAATGCTGAGTGGGAACTACTTGGAGCTGCATGGAACGATGAGCACGAGTGGGGAGATACACCTGTATTGGAATTAGATTCCACGGAAACTAGTGTTGATTCACTTTTCTCCCATATTGAGACTTGGGCAAGAGATGGGTTCAAGCCCAAAAGCCCAGAGCAACGAATTGACTGGATTACAGTCCTGCATGGTGAATGAACATGGCACTAAACAATTTACGAGAACAATTTACGAAAATTGTTGCGCCTTTGGTTAATAAATTGGGTTTTCTAGATCCAAATCACATATCCTGGTTTAGTCTGTTGATTGCTGGGATTTCTGCATGGTGTTTTGCGACTGCAACTGCTGATGCAGAGGGGGCAAGAAAACTAATTGTTGCCACACTACTTTTTGCATTTGCAGCATTTTGTGATGCTTTAGATGGACAAATTGCACGAGTTCACAACAAAGACTCGTTGTATGGGGATTTCCTAGACCATACCATTGACAGAATCGTTGATTTTGGTATCATAGTGGCTATTGGAATCAATACTGCATGGCTTACCTCACCACATCTTGGCTATATGGCAGGGTTAGCTACTTTGATGGGTTCATACATGGGAACACAATCTCAATCCGTTGGCCTAGGTAGGAACTACGGAGGGTTCGGTAGAGCCGATAGGATGGCAATTACCTTTATTGGCTGTTTAGCGGCTATTTGGCAAGCAAATTACGGAGTCAATGATTATGGACAAATACCGCTGTTTAATGTTGAAATTAATGCTCTATCAATTGTGCTTTTAATTTCATTTTTAGGTGGAATATACTCATTTTTAACCCGTTTCATCACCGCCCGCAAGGAACTCGTAGCGATGATATCCGCCCCCCTAGGGGGCGATGATAGCGATGATGATAATTAAAATGGCCAAGATTTGACTCTAAATGGCCTTACAATGCGTCAGCCTCATAACCGCCTCGTTACCACACCCCCTTACGGAGGGATTGAGCGTGCGCTGTAATTTGATGAGTAAATCAATTCTAATAACCGCACTTATGCTACTAGTTTCGGCGGTACCATTCGTACCTGCTGTTGCCGCTGATCAATCCGCTCCAGCTGATATGCAAGCGCAGAATATTGATGCAGTGTTTGATTCCTTTACTGAATCTACAACAATAATGTGGGATAATGTTCAAACCCAAAATTTGACCATTGCTCAAATGCTTCAGACAAGCAGATACCTAGTCTATCGTAGCGATTCACAAATGAACTCCAGCCTAATTCAGAACGGCACAATCCCGTATATCGCTAACGTCTCCGCTTGCACGGGCAATGTAGTCAGTTGTCCTGGCCAGCAACATTCTGTCAATCACCCATTACCTCCTGGAGTCAATGGCACGTTCTATTACGGTATTGCAACTCAACTAGATGATGGTTCACTCAAAGCATTCATGGAGTTGGGAAGTGCTCATATTCCCGACCCGATTTACGAAAATACACACGATATTATTGCGCCATTTGCGGTAAACGCCACCTTTTATCCAGAAACCAGTAGAACTAGAATTGATTGGATTAATCTCAATCAACTTCAACCCGGCACTTTGCTTGAGACTGGCCCAAATGCATACATCTCTAACATTTATCGACATCTTTCTCCAGCAAATAGAGCGAATTGGTTTGGAATGCAAAAGACACTGGTTGCAAGCGAACCTGCTGGCGTGTCAAGCACATCTTATGACGTTCCGCCCAACACTGATGTTGAGGCATATTATTCTGTGACTTACTTTTACCTTGGTTACGAAGACACCCGCTTTATTGGTGGTGTCAACACCATGGATGCTGAATTCCCAGTTGCTGAAGATAATGTCGCACCTATTGATGTTGAAGGCGTGGAAGCTTCATTCATAGCCGAATCGCTTGGTGGTACAGGAAATACCACAATCACTTGGATTGATATCCCAGAAGAACTTGGTGCTTTGTATCATGTATGGCGTTCAGGTGCACCATTCAATGACACCCTAGATCCGAACGTTGAGCATATCGCTGTGGTTCCATCGGGAGTGACAACCTATCGCTATGAAGTTGAGAGAGGGTCCCTAGGTTATGCATACTATGCAGTAACCGCTGCTGATGCTCGTGGCAACCACAATAACACAATCCTACCTTCCTCTGTGGCTGGACCTATCATGGAGAATGCTTTTGATCCGTGGGTAGCAGAACCAACTAATGTCCAAGCCGTATATATCGGTGGAGGATGGACAAATGTAACTTGGACTGACCAAATGGGTGCGGAGGGCGAATATTATCACATTTGGCACTCTTGGACTAAACTTTCAGCAGCAAGTAATCTCACTCTTGAAGCAACACTTGCAGCAACAGTACCCGATGGAGTTGAATATGCATTAATTCCAGTTCCAATGGATAAGGACAGGCTTTCTTACTATTGTATAACGTCAGTTACTCGATACAATCACCTCAATGCAACATATGAAGATACACGCTTCATCCAAAATTGTATACCATTGTCTGTTCGCGAAGATACTCTCCCCCCTGCACCAGTACAACTCGCCCAACCAATGCTTCAAGGTGGCCAAAATAGCATTTTATTATCATGGATTAATTCCTTGGCTGAAGAGGAAGAAACCTACTCCATTTGGCGACATCTCGGTACACCATTTGAAAACAATGAGACCGGAAATTTTTCTGATGACGAAGGCTGGGAATTGATGATAGATAGTTATCTACCACAACCTTCTGAAACCACAATTCTCAGAGAATTATTTCTAGAAGAAAACTTGGATCGTTATGCTTGGTATGCTCTTATCATAGCAGATTCATGGGGTAATTCAAGAGATTCTGTCACTAATCGTTCAAACGTATGGCTTGTGCATGAGGACACTACGCCTCCTGAAGTAGAAATTTTACTTGGAATAGGGGGAGAAGAGGGAATGCCCGGTGGCCCACTAAAAAGCGGGGATTACAGATTGCATATCCATAGTGGAGAACCATTAGATGAATTCCCTATGATTCAGGTGCATACAGAGGATTACATTGAAGGTTCAGCAATTGGCACCACATTCACACCTGAAGGTGAAGTTACTCGTGCCACACCATTCCTAGCATCTGATACTCATTTCATCTGGGATTTCCCTATTCCAAATGGAATGGATACAAATAACGTTACAGTCATTACTACGTTAGTTGACATCGTTGGGAATTCACAAACTTTCTCGCTAACTAATTGGTCAGTTGATTCCAAATCACCAACCATTGAATTATTTTCACCATCGTCTGAAAGCAAGTACCTATATGGAACTGAAATCAGAATTCACGGTGTAGTCACTGACGATGTTGGACTTATTGAAGTAAAATACCAATTCACTAATGTGGGAGAATTCTTCAATGAGGAATTTGAATGGGAAAACGTCACTGAAATTACTCCTCTAGGTGCACCTTCAAACACTTTGGTTTTCAGCATGACTGAACCTGCTTCAACATTTGAAGACCCTGGGAATCACAGATTGAAAATCATGGCAAAGGATTTCGCAGGGAATGAAAAATTATTCATAACCACATTCTATGTAGACCACTGTTATGAAAACATCAGTGGAATCACCCTTTGTCAAAGTGGTAATACCCCATTCAATGAGGAAGAACAAGAACCTGAGGCTCCTCTATCCCTAACTAGCCCACCTTACGTCATTATCATTGCAGTTGGGGCCTTCAATTTGTTACTACTATTCTTTGCCATCATGATGGGAGTACTTGCTGCTCAAGACCCATCCAAGAAGAAGAAAGGTGACGATGAGTTTGATGAAGAAGATGATTGGATGATGGAGTTCATGGGTGGCGGTGATAGTGGTGGCGGTTCAGGTGATACTGCAGATGCCGGCCTAGCTGAACTTGAGGGGCCAAAGGAAACCAAACAATTAGACGATGAAGATGATCCATTCGCCACGGACACTGGTGAAAAGAAGAAACGGAGGAAAAAGGCCGGTGTTGAGGATTGA
>JACNFL010000187.1:5067-8545 GCA_014384685.1 Methanobacteriota archaeon | reverse complement strand
AATCCTTGAACTAGAATCAAGGGTGTGTAATCATCAGATTCTCCATGTAAAATTTGTATTGGCACATTTTCCCATCGTTGATCTTCTGGGCGCATGTGGGCGGCTGGATAAATTGGTAAATGAGCGGCAAACCTCTCACCATTAGGTGCTAAAGCCTCCCTAATTGGGGTCCATGCAGAGTAAAGTGCAGCCGTGCCACCCAAACTCCAGCCACATATTGCGATTCTATCTGAGTCTATCATCGGGTGTGTGTTGAGCAATTTGAGCGCCTCAAAAGCATCGGTTAGCATCATTGCATGAGTTACCATCATCTGGCTTTCAACGGTGCTGACTACATCTCGTGAATCTGAACTGTGAATACGGAATACTGCTATTCCGGCCTCTAACCAATTAGCCATGTGTGTAAATTGATGTTCAACCCATCCTCGGCTCCCATGACAACTGACAACGCAAGGAATGGGTGTGTCGATTTTTTTATCGGGCAATAACAAATGCCCAATTACTGGGTGTTTTGGTGTTGATTCTGTGTCTCGAAGAATATGATGGATCTCAAATGGGCTAGAGGAGAGATAAGTGATTTGACCACTGCGGGCATCGCCAAGAGTTGTGACTACATCCATGCTACTCAACCCCAAATCTGAGGCTCTCATCTATGTGGATTTCGGGTTGTAATTAAGGCTGCACCTAATGTTGCTAGGACGCTAAGAAGGAAGCCGAAACCAGGGATAATTGATGCATCATCATTATCGTCTTCACAACCATAATGAACTACTCCATCCTCATCTTCCCTGATACAAATCTGTTCATCTTCACCTTCAACTGTTTCAGACAACTGTGTTTCTGAGCAACCTTCAGAATTTACGTTCTCACCCTCAGGTGTGTCAGTGCAATTATCTTGAGAATCGACAACCCCATCTGCATCACTGTCGAGTTCCGGCTCGGTTTCAGGCTCGGGGATTTCACCCCAAAGCCAAACCATGTTATCCTCATGTTTACGCGTATCTTCACCAATTAGTAGACGGCCGTCATCCAACACAACAAGGTTGTCCGGTCCAGCGAGGTTGTTCTCATCACATTCGTAAGTGGCTGAAGATGTGTAAGGGCCACCGGAAACTAAAGGTTCAATCCTAGTAACGTCCCATTCATTATCCAAAGTCATACTGTAGACAATTCCACAACGATTCTCGGTGACATCAATATCACCTTGGCCATCACTCATATCGTAATTGATGTCGGACATAGCCAAGTAAGCGAACTCTGGAGCATTTGGATTGAAAACTACTGCCTCCATCTTATTCCATTCATCGCTGGCTCCTAGCGCTCCAGCAGCCTTTCTTGATTCGAGGAAGGCCACTCTATCATCTAGCGCCGACCCAGTTACCCCATCACCATTCAAATCATCATTCAGGCGTCCTTCAGCCCAATCTCTTATCTCTTCATCAGTGATGTAGGAATTTTGTCCATCGATGAAGTCAGAAGTTGTTATACCGTCGTATTCATCAATCCAGATTTGAATTTCTGAATTTGAAGAAGAGGCCATCTCCAACCATTCCACATCAAATCCAGTAGTAGCCGAGTCACGACCAATATCTTGAGTGACTTTAGCAGCATAAAGAGTACCTGAACTGAGGTCACCAGCAGTATCGGCTATGAACTTGAACAAGACTGTGTCATAGCCGTCGTCAGAAAGGTAAACTGTTTTCTCGTCGGGCATTACTTGTGCATTTTCATGTGAGAAACGGCCCATTGCGGAGTGCTTCGTGAAATCAGGTTGCGTTGTTGTTGAGTTTTCAATTTCCATAATGTAACCATAATCATAGGGGTTTGGGTAATAGCCTAGGTAATCCGCTAAACTCTCTTGTCCAGAGTGATAGTAGTAACTCTCGTCATTCCAATATTCAGTATCAGGGAAGTAAAGTTCCTCAGATAATAGGGGGGTTTCCCAAGGGCTCATACTACCAAAACAGAGCACCCAACCACCGTTAACACCGCTGAGGTCAAGCATCGCGCCTCCCAATACCTCCCATTCACTAGATGTTGAATTCCATTCAATCTCTAATTGGCTGATTCCTGCAGGTCGGTCTTCCCATGAGGTGTATAGATAGCCTCGTGTGGAGTTTGTATTCAAAGGCACGAAGGCATTAAAATCAGGTTTTTCGCTGGTAAACAAACGATTTCCATTGTCAGCAGCATAGATTCCTCCCGCTACACCACCTTCAGAGAATACATCTCCGCTCTGCAAGAGAACCTGATAATTACCATAAGAAGTTCGAATCCCATGCCAAGTATCTGATGGGCTACTAGACGAAGGTAGTTCTGGCACGGAACTAGGAAGATTGTTCCAATCAAAGCCATTGATTACTCCAACAGTTGCTCGATAATTCTGATTATCTGGGTGCATCGCGTTCACGAAGAAATGGCCATTTGCGTTGATATACATTCCAGTCACCTCGGCATCTGGTGGTAACATCATGATACGAGTCATCATTTCAGGCGATGTTCCTTCGCTACTTTCGGTGTTTGCAACTGGAGCTAGTAAGATGGTGAAAAGCAAGGCAATTGAGAGGATACTCAGTATAGACTTGGTGCGCATGTGGTGCACATAACGAGGTTAACAAAAAACGTTGCCCAAACAAAAAAATTGAATGGAGAGATAATAACGAATGGGTCTGCTGGATGTATTATGATTAGTGATAATGACTCAGGAGATGAAAAAATCCCTGATATCTATGAGAAACGGATGATGTTCATTGGGATTGGCGCAGCCGGTATTATTCTGGGTGTCTTTCTCACCTTCATATGGGGCGGATTTGGCGTCGTGGATGAATTCAGATCTCAAGATTGGCCAGAGACAGATGTCCTTTCGGTCGAACAGGATCGCAATGCGGATGAGTGGTCATTTATTTTCTTCTTTCACTATGAGGTGGAAGGTGAACAATTCAACACGACCTTCGAATGCAACATCAATCCACATGTTGAAGGCGCAACCGCAACGGGGAATGAAAGAGATGTGCAACCTTGGCATACTGCGTGCTTGTATGGATCTCAGGAATATCTGGATTTGGAATCCATTGCTTACAACCCAGATGACCCATCAGAGATTGATGTTTATCCAAGATTCACTTGGCCCGCGATGTATATTATCTACGGTCCAAAGTTGGGACCACTCGGCATCTCGTTCGTGGGGTATATCTTCTTGATGCGTGGATTGAAAGGGCCCACATTTGGCCCATGGGCGAAGGTTTCGAAAGGATTCTCCAGCGTTCTTCAAAGGATGAAGGAAGACAAGAAGTAGACCAATTGGTTTGCCAGTCTGGAATTCATTGAATGCATTTGTTGGAGGCATCAACGAATCAACTCGGATGAGTTGGATGGGTTCATCCGAAACCCCTTCCAACTGAATTTGGTAGTTTGATGGGCTTTCAGTGGGTCTGTTGCATCGCTACCCACTGTATCAGTAAATCCATTTGACTGAACA
>JACNFL010000187.1:0-5050 GCA_014384685.1 Methanobacteriota archaeon | reverse complement strand
CGCTACCCACTGTATCAGTAAATCCATTTGACTGAACAGCCAATGGAATCTGTTTGAGGATTTTGTACGCTTTCACCAGCCAAGTATTGATCTAATGCATCCATCATTTCAGATGTTGTAGCCATCTGAGGATTCTTCGGAGAATCATCATATCTTCCGCGATAAACTAGCGAGCCATTTGCATCAACAAGGTAGAACTCTGGTGTACGTTCTGCACCCCATGCCTTGGAAACCGACTGGTCGGTATCAATGAGGAAAGGGTATGGAATCCCTTTCTCACAAGCCTCTGTAGTCTTCTGTGCTGAATCAGAAGCGTAGTCTGGATTAGCCGCGTTTGAGTTGATTGCAACAAAACCTAGACCGTTTTCTCCGGCGCGTTGTGCAAGTCCCTCTATTCTTCCTATATTCCCTATCACATATGGACAGTGCAAACAAGAGAACACAACGACTGCTCCTCTCTCACCCATCACATCTCCTAAACTCATCTCTGGAGAACCCATGCTTGGGTGGGCGTTTGGGAGCCTGAAATCTGGTGCT
Organism: Methanobacteriota archaeon; assembly: GCA_014384685.1. The sequence goes on along the minus strand of JACNFL010000187.1, from coordinate 4,513 downwards.
TGGTTACCTACATTGAATGCCATGTATCCGCTAAGCAGTGATTCAGCATCAACTCTTCGCTTGATGTTCAAGCAGTTTTTGCAAGTGAAATTCTTACTTCATCTAACCTTGCTCGACCCAATTTGTTGTCAGGGTCTGCATCCAATACTTTGCGCCAAGCAACTTCTGCTTCTTGAAAATCTTCGCGTTCATGGTGAATTGCTGCGACCCGAAGTAACGCGTCTATGTGGCGGGGAGCGATTTTTGCAGCGGTTTTGAAATCAGTTAAAGCGCTGTCAGCCTCACCCATCTCAAGATACAACATTGCTCTTTGATAGTATCCTTCTGGATAATCTGGATTGAGGTTTAAGGCATTGTTTAGGGGCTGGAAAGCCTCGTCTGCTCTTCCCTGAGCGAGCAAGCAAGCCCCAAGTCTAGTGAGGGCTACTTCATTCTCTGGTTGTTCTTGGAGAACTGCGCGAATCTCTCTTTCTGCCTCGTCAAAAATACCGTGTTGAATTAATGCCTCTCCACGTCTTAGTTTTGCAAGCAGTAGGTTAGGGTAGGTCATGAGTAGCCAATCACAATCATCCAGTGCAGTTTGCACATCCTCGGCCAACAAATGAAGGGTGATTCTATTGAGGCGCGCCCTCACGTGGTGTGGGTTAACCATCAATACCTCGTTAAATCTGTCAAGTGCTTCTGAAAGGTTGCCTCTCTTAGCAGCCACTAATCCCTTCACATACGGGATTACAAGTGACTTTGATTCTGTGATGTCCGCCTCATCAATTAATCGAGCCGCATCATCAATTCGGCCTTCATCTATTGCAATAAGACTCTCTTCAGCGGCAATCATTGGATCATCCATCAAACGGCGTGACCTGTTGATGGAAATTGTTGCCTCGTCGATATCACCTGCTAGGCGTTGGCAACGACCAAGACAAAGCCATGCTAGACCACATTCCCTATCCGATTCTAATGCCTCCCTGAATGTGGCTTCAGCAGCAGCCAAATATCTGTGTCAGAATGGCCTGCGTCTCTGTTAGCATCATAATCCGCAAGTAGTAGTCTACCTTTCTGGATATGCAGTTCTGGACCTCCCCAATTTGGTGCATCTTCAATCACTGCCCATGCTTCTGTACGGCGGCCGTGGAACGTGTGCATTTGGGAAATTTCTGAACGGATTATTGAGTTTGATGGATCCTTTTCAAGAACTGATTCCAGCCACTCAAAAGAATCTTCTGGCCGACCACTTCGCTCATAAAGTTCGGATTTGAGAAGTATCATATCTGTTCCACCGGCATCTAGGGCGCAAGCGTGAACTGCAGCCTTGACGGCTTCTGCTAAGCGCTTGGGTTCACTACACAATAGATGAGCCAATAGAGCCCATGCTTCGCCGTTTTGCCGACCGCCTGGAAGTTCCAATCCTAATTCAACCGCATCAATTGCCAGCAATGGTTCATCACGGCGCCGATGAATTCTCGCCTTCAACAGATATTGGTCAATGGTTGGATTTTGCTCTATTGCTGCCTCAACAGCAGCTAGAGAATGGTCTGAGGAATCACCTTGTAATCGCTCTTTCAATCCAGAAACAAAACTGTGGTCGGCAGGTGTTGCTTTGCCTAGCGCCTCTAAGCGCTGTACATTGCGTTCTGCTGTTTCCGGTCGCAATACCGAGAGACGACGAAGAAGGTCAACATCATCTGGAAGTTGTGATAATTGTTCCCCAACCCAATGTGCCTCTTCTTCAATATCTGCAGAATCTTTTGCCAATGTGGCAAGACAACGCATTGATGCTAGATTACCTGGGGCGAGGTTACTAGCGACTTCTTTGTAACACGCTCTTGCCCAAGCATCCTCTCCCAATTCGTGGGCTATTTCTCCTAAACGACGGGCTTCTAAAGCGGTAAGTCCTAGATTCTTCGGACCATGAATATCTAATTCCGCAAATAGATCAAACAAACGGTTTGCTAATGCCATTACCCCTGAATCTGGCTTCTCATCTGCTTGAGTGAAATCCCCATCTGTGGGATGGGTTGCCAACATACCCCTAATTGCTACCAACAATTGTTCTGCTGCTTCTCTAATGCTTGGTGAACCAATTTCTGAATCTAGAGATGATTCCAAACTACTGATTGAAGTATGTGCTGAAATCAAACCTTTCAACTTCGGTTGGGTATGAATTAATGCAGCACAATCATCTGAAAGTCTGCCGACTTCATCAATTAACAACATCATCTGTGTTGCCTGTCCTGCTCGTTCTGCAGCGGCATCACGGCTATACCTTCGGAAATGCCCATCAACCTGAATCATCCAGAAAATAATTCCTCCACCAAGTAGTGTTCCGAACAAGGTCAACCCAATTTCGAGCGGTGTCATAGACACCTCAGCCTACTGATTGCCTACTTGATGTTGACCCTCACTCTCCCGTAGGGAGAGCGATTTCACCACCCTCTACATTTTTCCGACAATGCTCCACTATTGATGTTATTAACAACGAAATTTGGTGTTTTTTCGACTTAGAAGCCGTGTGTTTTGACGGTTCGGATTACCTTAGCATGGTATTGTCCAAAAAATAGAGAATATCCCTGAAATTTTCCTATTTGACCCCCTAGGGGTCAAGGGAACTATTGACAACCAACAGCGGACTCGCTGAAACGGGGATACCTCTTGGAGAGCGGTGACTTACTAGCCGAGCGTCGGCAACGATGGAGTAATCAGGGCTTTGATGCTGATGCGATTACTACCCATCTTGAAAATCTCGGCGGGAACATTTCAGAATCCGTAATCCGACTTGAAAACGCAATGGTCACTGCCCTTTCACTTCGCCAAAAAGTTGCTAATTGGCCAACCCAATGGCCTGAAAGAGATGAATTGCTGGAAATTCTACGTGATCCAACAAACTTGCAAGCAGGTGAAAGAAAATGGCGCGAAGTGATTGCCAATAGAAGGCCGTGGGTTTTCACAGCAGAGGATTCTCGCCATAGTTGGTCAAGAGAGGGACGGAGCGAGGAATTGAACCAATGGCTTGAACGCCTAGAAGCAATTGATGAATCAATGACGCCTTACTCAAACGATGTTATTTCAGCAATTGAAAATGTTAGTCCTATCAACTACATTGAAGAAGTTGTTTCAAATCTTGAACAACGCCAAATCAGGCGTACAGGAATTCTTGAAGAAATGGTTGAACATTTGCGCCAGGAAAGGGGTTGGACAATGACTGCATTAAGTGGTAATCTACAGGAAAGATACCGTGAAGTTGATCGTATCCAAGAGATGGACACCACTCTCGGAAATATTGAGGAAGTTGTCGATGAAGTGATTTCAATATATGATGCTGATGTTGGAAAGAATTTACTTCAAAAAGCAACTCTTGCCCAAAAAATGGAAGATTCTACAAGGCTAAAAACAATTCAAGAAAAGGCTGAACAAATAGGTGCTGATTACACCACAAGGCTTGCAGATATTTCTGCATGGCTCGAAAAACTGAGACAAAATGGATTGCACATCAATGCACCAGAACACCCACAACCATCTGACCTCCTGAACCTAGAGGAGCAAGTAGATGATATAGACAAAAGGGTTGTTAGACTAAATGAATCTTGGATAAAACTTGACTCGTTGCTGACTCTTTTTCCCGAACATGCTGGGGATGCGATTGCTTTGCAAGGCCAAGTAGAGAGAGTGGAAAGTGTTGAAAAATTACTCGCGGTTCTTGAAACAAGAAGAGATGAAAGAGAGCAACAATCACGAGCCAGATTGGCTTCTTGGCGGGATTCTGGATTTGAGGTGGAACCTCTTGAAACATTACTCAATAATCGACCTAGAACTGGTTGGTTAGCAATTGATGAACATGCTAAAAAAATTCAGGTCTGTAAACAGATATTAGCAACTATTGAAAGCATTGATGTTTCTTTTGATGGTGCTGATGAAGTTGATGATTGGCGTACTAGAATTACCTCAATTGATGTTGATTCTGATGATTATGAATTAATTCAGGAAGGTGTATCTAAGAGATTGCGCCGTAATCGCTGGCATCGTGAAAAATTGGACGCGGCGAGAATTACTATGGCAACTTTATGGCCAGCGGAAATAAATCCACACGATCTTGCATTATCTGAATATGAAAAAATTATCATCAGTTTAGAGTCGGGTGAAAGTGTTGTTAAAATTGCGAGAAAATCAACTGAAAATAGAGTTGATCGATTGTTGTCCGCAACCATTGCAGAACTTGACATGTGGCGGCAGGAAGGATGGGATGTTTCGGCACTTGATGAATTAGTTGAAAGAGACCATATTGAATTGTGGATTCAACTCCCTAATTTGAGAGAGGCTATTTCTAATCACAATTATTTGATTGAAAGATTGTTGAGACTACCACTTGAACGTGATAAAAATTTGTTACAAGATGTGGTGGAAAACTCGGCTAGGCCAGACCAATTAACTAGACTCAATGATTCTATTCCTGAACTTGCAAAGCAACTCTCCGCTTTACCAGCAAAAGACTCTAGAAAAATTAACCTCATTACCCCGC
>JACNFL010000303.1 GCA_014384685.1 Methanobacteriota archaeon | reverse complement strand
CACTATCCCATGCTTCCCAAGAGAATGCGACCACTTGCTTTTGTTGTGGTCCAAGGTTAGTGATATTGTGTGATTCATAGTATTGTAATGTCCCATCATCTAATTCTTCAATTAGAGTTACATTGATGTTCCCCATCGTTGAACCATCATTTCTAATCGTCGTTTGAATATACACATTTTTGTATATCATTGGAGTCAAATCATCAATTTCAACTTTAGAAATAACAGGGTCAAAAATTCTGATAATTAATTGTGGGGCACGTGGTGAATCTGCTGTACCTTCACCAAATAACTCGTTTCCGGCTCGATCTTCACCGACCAACCAAACCATCAGTTGATCTCCTTCTTGTAACTCTATGTGGGCCGCTGGTGTCATATCAATAATTGATGAGTAAGACCAAATATCTCCAATCACAGTATCTTTTTCCATTAATGATGAATCACTACTTCCTGGGAGGTTTAGCCCGCCACGACGGTACACCCAGTGGATTGTCACACCGTCATCAGACATACCCCCTGATTCTACAACATTAATCCTGACGTCAACTGTTGAGATGCGATCTGTTTCAATGCTTGCAAGAATCCCTGGGAGGAATTCAGCAACCGGAGGGGTGCTGTCAATCGTGAGAGATATATCCGTGAAGGATATAGATTCACCCTGTCCTGGAATATTGAGTATATCCATTACAACAGGTAAGTCGTTGGTTGAAGGGAAACCTACCGGCACCGATAGAGTAGTGTTGAAGTAGGATTCTGTCAAGTCAATAGTTGCATCTGACGAAACGCCACTCGCAATCATTATTGTGAACAATTGTAAGTTCTCTGGGATTTCAACAATAGGTGCTCCCGAACCTGCGTAAACAACTTCGCCTGTTATTGCAAAAATATCTCCTTTACCAAGGAAAAGTTTTGAATTATTTGATTCTGAAATTGGTTCAGATAAGTCGTGCAACATGTCAATATCGACAGTTAGTTTGTTGTCTAATTTCCATCTCAAGTCTCCAATATTATTGATGTTGGCAACGGTTTGAGTATCATCAATTACGTGAATCCCAGGGTTCAGCCAGTTTCCTGCAAATGTTGATGGGAAATGCCAATCTAAAGCAAAGTCAAGAGTGATTCTACTGGAGGTTTCATCCAATGTTTCCATTGTTACATCCCCTGTATTGATGAAACTACCAATTGGTGTTGAGGCTGTAGATTCTCTCGGGTCAATGTGTATTTCCCCCGCTGGAGCCGATGTTTGCCCAGTCATAAAGATGATAATTTCATCAATAGTGTTGATTCCATTTGCATCTTCTATTACCAATGAAATTTGGTGGTTTTGACCCACTAGCAGATGGTCATTATTAGTATTCAATGTGAATGAGTTTTCCAATAAAATAGTATCAGCATCTGTGCCAATTACCATTGTAGCTTTGTCATTTTCTAAACCTGGCATGCCGTCATTTTCAATAGGAAGTCCAGCCCAATCAGTTCCTGAAATGTAGAGGCTTAGCATATTATTTTCCGGCATTGATGATAAATCAAAACCTGTGAATTGAATCTGCTGTTCATTTGAATTACCCGGCATTGAGATTGGGCGTGTCATTGTTTGATACTCATTCTCATCAGCAATTCCGTCTCCGTTGCTGTCATCATTGGTTCCTTCTCTCCAATAGTGAAGGGTAATGTCATCACCAAGTGCTTGTTCATCACTGACTGTTAAATGAAGAGTAAGTGAATCAAATGGTTCCCAAACATGGCCGTTTGCATCAAGAAGTCCATTAGTTGTCAATACTTGGAATATCTCGCTTGTCGGATTTTCAACATCTGTGAATAATTTGATAGTTCCCATAGGGTTTGACTTATCCTCGCCACCAAATGCTCCACTCGCAGGGCCAACACGCACAATTCTTGAGGTTAGAGTAGTGGTCGTTTCGTTTGTAGGTAATGTCAAGGTAAGGCTGAATGAACCGTTGTCGTGGCTGTTAGCCGGATATTCTGTTCCTGAGAAGTTGATTGCGACTGCGTATGCATTGGTAAGTGGTCGTAAGTTTGCATTGTCTTGGAATCGTACTGAGCCGGTTACAAAAATGTCTGACCCGCCTGCAGCATAGAAGTCTTGATTCGGGTTGATAGCAATGATTCTATCAAATTGATCTCGAACTTCAAGTTGGTCGATTTGTAAGTCGTTCTCTATTGCATTTTTCCCAGGTCCTCCAGATATTGCGAAGGCTGGTGCCAACCCTTCTCCTGTGAGATTGAGCGCTCTGGCCATCCAATCAATTTGGTCAACATCATCCCACAACCAACTTATTTCAAACCGCCATGTTACGACCCAATCATCTCCACTCAATGCCACTGTTGATGATGGTAGTAGAGTAGCCATTGTGCTACCATTACTGATGAAATTTCCTCCATTAGAGAGGTCATCCACATACCATGTTAGTACTTCACCATCTGAGGCAGTTCCAATCAACATCACTTCGCCAATTTGGTTATTGTCATTCAGATGGTGATGTCTTGTTGTAATTTCGTAAACTTGCCCATCAGGATACATGGTTTCAGGAGCTGTAAACGGCCGATTTGTAATCATCAATTCATGGATAATTCCACCATCTAGGCCAACAGCACCAGCATCTGATACATATGTGAGTGGTATGTCAATACTTGCGGGGATACTTCCTACAAGTTGAGCTGCATGGTAGTCAAACATTTGCTGACCTAGTCCGGTGATATTTTCTGTTAAATCATAGCCAATTGAAATACTCAAGACATCAATAGATTGAGAGATGCTGGATGTAAAATCAATATCTACAATTTTCCAAATTCTGCCAGTGCCTGGGTCTGTGTATGTCGTTGTTAGGCTGTTGATTGCTGCAACCATTGATGTATCTAATGGTGCGAAATTAATGTCAGATAGACCACTGTTGTATGGCAGGGCTTGTATACCTGCGACACTCAATGTGAGACTACTTGTCGTTGCTGTATCAGGAGCGAAGGTAATCATGCCTGAGTTTACTGTTGCATCATCAGGGATTAATACTTCAATTCCACTACCTGTTGATGTAGATGTGACACTAGCGCTGGTTGTTCCCGAAACTGTTTGTCCAACTGAATCAGACAGGTGGATGTATGATTGCCACCCATAATGGCCGAAGTTGGGGGCTGTGGGGAACATCCAATCAGTAGTTCCATCATCTGTAACATCTATTTCAGGATTCAAGGTTGGTTGTCCAAATGCACCTTCTGCAATTGCATGTGATAACGACCCAGAAGATGCGATGCTGAATTGCACGCCATATCCGGGTTCAGGGTTTGTGAATGAAATTAAGTTGCTTAGACCTGTATTTCCAATAATTGAACCCTTGCTGTCAATGAGTTGAACAGTTACTCCGTTACCTACACCCGAGATATTGACATTTTGAATTGGTGCAGTTGAGGTTACAAAATCACCCCTAATAGTTAGAGGGGATGCAGTAGGGTTTGTCCAATTATCATTGACAAGTACAAGTCCACTGTCAATGTCCCAACCATTCTGTGCATCTAGTCCTGCAAAGTAACGCACTGCCCCATAATGTACATCTGTTACTAAGGGTGAAATAAACGGATCATTAGTGCCCATATTCAATTGTATTTTAGCAGTAGGGTAGGTGTCTCGGTCGATTCCAGCCAGTGAAATTGGGAATGAAAGATTATCATATCCATCCAAAGCATTTCCTGCAGAATCAGTGATAGTTCCAGTTACATAAGTTCCATTTGGTGTTAATGCTGATATATCAACAAATCCATTTCCAAGTTCATCAAGAGTAATAGTTGGACTTAACCAGGTCCCAGTGTTCTCAAAGAAATCAACTTCTACACCAATGTCATCAAGATACCATCCAGGGTTATTGATAATTGAGTCAGCAGCAAATGTGAATCGGAATTTGACATGCGAACCGCTGTGATTTGAAAGGTCTGCCGTGGTTGTCTCCCATGGGACTGTTGCTAGGAATTGTCTTCCATCAAAGACATCTAAGTTGGCTAGCAAATGGCCACCAAATCCATTTTGCGAACCATCATACCATGAACTTCCATTGGGCATCACGGGGTCAAAATATTGCCAAGAACCATTGTTCACACTGATGAAAACAGCTCCACCATCATAATTTGCTTCTGCTTTTCGCCATTGGTCAAAAGACAACCGAGCACTTGCACCCAATGGAATCATGTAACCGGGGGAAAACAAATGTGTTTGTGTGCTTGAATCATAATCCCCATCTAAGTCGGTGGCAAAACCATAATTTCCAGTTGACCAAGATGTTGGCCCAGTGATGACGCCTGTTGGCAATTGTCCGTACTCCCAAATATCACCTGAGCCAGCGTCCACTACGTTCCATCCGCCAGGTGGCATTGTGGGTGAATCCTCAAATCCGTAGGTTTCAAGCAGGCCCCCTGCTCCAATAATTACGTAAGCCCAATCTTCAATTGTGGTACCAATTCCATAATGGAACATCGTTGCGGAATTCGTCAGATGGTCATCAAAATAGACTGAAGAATTGTTGGTGCTACCTGAACGAACTTGTATTCGGTCAAGAGTTAGGCCTTCTTGACCATCTAGGACTCCGCCATTTTGGACAGAAGAGTCGGTGTCAAGGCGGTAACGAAGATATACATTTGATTGGTTGTGGAAAGCGGTAGGAATTGCCAAATCAAGATCTATCAAAGCATTTGTTTCGTCACCATAGGTGGTAGTACCAATTGTATATCCGCTTCCAGGGATTGCCCCTGTTCTGCTCCGGCAAGCGGTGGTTGTACTATTCGATGTGCTGGAAATATCTACCCATGTGTTGTTGTTTAAGGAAAGTTCAACACAGAAATTATCCCAACTTGACCCTTCTAAATCCCACTCTAGATGGGTTCTGAGAATTGGGTTTCCTGTTACTCCAGAGAGATTCATTGGTTGATTTAGTTGAAGAGCACCAACTGCATTGTTAGAGTAACTACAAGTTCCTGTTGAAACGTAGCAACCATGATGCCAGAATCCCATTCCAGCACCGATGTTTTGAATGGTGATGTTATCAATATACCATCCCGGTCTGACTGTGCTGTTGCTGTCAGTCCAGATGCGATAGCGGAATTCAATCTGTGTTGCATTGTTGATTCCAGTCAAATTATCTAATTCGAATACAGAGTGTTCCCATCCGCTGTAAGCAGTTTTTGCCCACACAGGGAATCCATTTGTCCCATTTGCTGTTGTGCCTGCAGGAACAGATGCATTTGGTGAAATCGTGTTGTTGTATCCTGATTCAGGTTCCATCCAAGTCCAATTCCCCGAATCTAGGCGGTATTCCACCCATACACCATCCATGTTACCGTTGATGTTGCTTGGTGTGTGAATGTGATACCAGTGGTCAAACTCAAAAGTGAAATTGACAATTGGTGAAGGCAAGGTGATTGGGTCGCCCATAAGCCAAGAATTACTACCAGCTGGAATACCGCCATTTGGATTAGTTCCTACTACCAAATTCCCTTCCGTTGCACTTGCAGGGATTGTTCCGTTCGTCACTGTATTTCCTCCACCAGTAGATGGTGTTCCTGAATAATTCAGGTTTGTAGGTAACCATGTTACCCCTGTGCCACCGGTATAGATCCCTGCTGCTAAACTCAAGAGAGGTGCACTATTGAACTCGTCAATATTTCCGTATGAACCATTTGTACTAAGGGAAAGTAGTTCGTCAAAGTGAGTTGAAGTAGTGTCTAGATAGGTTCCAGAAGAGAAGTTAGAGTTGACTGATGCACCATCCCATCCGCTACCATTTCCTAGACTAGGAAAATTACCAGATTCAACGTTCAACCAACCATCAAGAATAGTTGAGTTCCCCGGTACTGACCAACCGTCTACAGTCCTATTGTTTCCCGATGAAGCAACTACATTTGGCCCCGAATATTGAGTCAAATCTGCTGCGCTAAGCGGAGTTAAAATCATCAGACCAAGGATGAGAATCACCTTTAATCGGGTAGTTCGTTGGGTTGACATGGGCTCCTCTCCACCTATGTTGCGGTTTGTTAAAGTCCTTCAATGCTCCCTTTTCATATCTATCACGCCCCTAAGGGGCGTCTGAAATATATTCATTGTTTTTTGATTGATTAATCCATAGTTTGTTTGAAAAATGGCGCCGAGAGGGAGATTTGAACTCCCGCGGGACGAACCCACGTGATTTCCAGTCACGCGCGATACCAGGCTATGCGATCTCGGCTGCGAAGCGGGCGAGCCATGCCCTGCCTTTCATGGTGACGATGGAAGAGCGCATGATTGATTTGAGAATGGCTCACATGAACACCGTTAAATCAGCCCCTCCGGTCGCCGCTTTACTGCCACTGTGGCTTAGCGGTATAGCACCTCATTGGTAATGAGGAGGTCGCGTGTTCAATTCACGCCAGTGGCTCTTTTCTTCACGCTAATCCCTGCATCAATAATTTTGTTAAAAACACTAAATCCAAATTCAAATGAGGGTGGCCTCTTAATTGATGATTAATCCTCGGCCACCACATGGAGGAAGAGGAGCCTGAGTCAGAGCAGGCGACAGGTGAGCAAATGCACACCGGTATGCGGCTCTCTAACATGCGACTTGACCAACATCTTTCAGTTAGCCAACCTTGGTTAGTCCCTCTCCATGATTTGAAAGTAGAACTTTCATTTCATTACCGAAAGGTGAGAGAAACATGGAGTCGCAAATCTCTCATCAGTTTGATAATTGGTTCACTTGCTTTCCTCGCCGGATCGTCAGACCTTTCCAGTGGTGAATTCTCTGGTGGAGGTAATATTTGGACAGTCGGAGTTGAAGGTATTGCTGATGTAGAGTGGCAAGCTTTTGCAATGATGATTACAAGTTTCATTCTTTGGGCACTTTTCATAATGCGCATCCTATCTGAATACCCCTTAATGCGTGAAAAAACCATCTATCTTTTTGTTGGGTGGGTTTCGGTTCAGGCAGGTTTGGTAATTTCAATTGCAGGGGCTCCAAATTTTCCATTTGGATCTTCCATGTTTAATTTCATGGGGTTGGTTATTGGCATAGCAGTCCTTGGATTTTTGAGTTTTAATACATGGCAAGCAGTGATGCAAACTCGCGATTTACATGTTGTAACTCAACATAGTCACCCAGACCCACGAAAGATGCAGGATGCAATTCGAGATCATAGTCTGCAAGCATGGGTTTTGATTCTCATTGCGTGGGGTTTCCTAGTAGTCATTAACGGATGGTTTGGGGCCCATTCGGTGGCATTCCGTGATTCGTCTGGAATGGGAATTTATCGTGTCTTGTACTTCATTTCTGGAATCCTTTGTGTTTGGTCTCTAATCCACCTACTTTGGTATCCACAAATGATGCTAGGTGCAACTGGTCAAGAGATTGAGAGTGACCGCGCTCGTGAAGTAAGTCGTAAATTACGAGGCGAAGGGGAAACGGTGGAAGGCCAACATGGTGAATGCCCATCTTGTGGCAGTAACACTCCTGTAACTCGTCTACCTACGGGTGTACTAGAGGTGGCTTGTGCAACTGAAGAATGTTATGGGGTTGGAGCGCCAGGGGAACGATGCGATGATTGTTCCTCAGTATTCCCTAACCGAATCACCTGTGAAGAATGTGGGAGTAGTGCCCCAATAAGCAATCACTTGCCAGACCAAGAAGCGTGGTGATAATTTGCCTCCAAATAGATACAGAGAAGATTTTGCTCCATTGAGAAAAGAGAATCCTGTTTGTTATCTTGACAATGCTTGCACTACATTGAGGCCCGACTCAGTAGTTGAAGCAGTCACATCTTACTACACTGAGACGCCCGGTTGCGGTGGGAGAAGCCCACATCGTTGGGGTTCTGCAGTGACTTTAATGATGGCTCAGGCCCGTCAAGTAGTGGCTAATTTCATTTCAGCCCCTCGAGAAGAGCTCGTATTTACTTTGAATTCTACTGCCGCAATAAATCAAATTGCCCATGGGATTCAGTGGCAACCCGGCGATGTAGTTATCACTAGTGATAAAGAGCATAATAGCAACCTTGTACCTTGGTTGCAATTAGAAAATGAAGGTGTTATTGACCTTCAACAAGTTTCTTCAAATGATGACAACACCTTTGATTTACAGGCTTTTGAGGAAGCCTGTGCTAAAGCAGGTGATAATTTACGACTTGTCGCAATTCCCTTCACAAGCAATCTAGATGGAGTGACAAATCCCGTATCTGAAATCACCAAAATCGCTCATGATTTTGGGGCCGAAGTATTACTTGATTCTGCTCAAGCAATTCCACACAAGAAGGTCAGTGTGAAAGATTTAGGTTGTGATTATCTTGCTTTCAGCCTGCATAAAATGCTTGGCCCGAGTGGGGTTGGTGCCCTTTTTGCAAAAGAGGAATCAATGGCTAATCTCGAAACGGTTAGTGGTGGTGGCACCACTATTGTTTCAGCATCAAAGAAGAATCTAGAGTTCTTATCAGGTCCCGCCCGCTTGGAAGGAGGTTCTTCCAATTATGCAGGGATTGCGGGTGCTAGAGCGGCAGTTGGTTATCTCACAAACGTAGACTTTGATCGGCTTTCTAACCACGAAATCCGCTTA
>JACNFL010000143.1 GCA_014384685.1 Methanobacteriota archaeon | reverse complement strand
GTAGTCTCAAGAAATCTTCTCTAATCGTTGCTGGTTGTGATATCAATGCCGCATCACCATCATCTGTTGCTATTGGATATTGAGTGCTTCCACCACCAGGCCAACCACAGTTTGCCATAGCGTAATCACAATCGTAAACAAGACTTTCATACCAAGTGAGCACATAGACGTCATCAGATACATTTCCGAATCCTGAAACCAAACCAGTAGCCATACCAGCATTGAATTCAAGAGGTACAGAGGTCCATGTTCCGGTGGCGATTTCTCGATATACAAGCCGCCCTGCAAAGCCTATTTCTGAAGCTTGTACCATGATATTCAGTGGTGATCCAGTACCTCCAGTGAACTTGTACGCTCTAACGCCCCATCCTTCTAATGGGTCTCCTTGACTAGACCAAACACTACCCCAATTGCTATTTGAATCAGTAATTTGTAACCTACAAAATTGTGACCCTCCACAATTTTGGTACATATCTATATTATCTAATCCAAATGGATTCTGTGAGTCATCTAACAGGGTTGCTACTGTGAAATTAGCAAAAATTGCAGATATTGTATTTCCAATATTACCCGGCGAGCCAGGAATAGGATTGTTTGCAAGATTGACGATTCCAGAACCACCAGTAGCAGTATCTGCAACTAAACTCTGGATAGCTGCTCCACCGCCGAGTTTTGAGGCGAGGTAAAGCATGAACAAGAATCCTGCACCGTAGTCTCCAGTTGACTGATTCCACCATCTAACTGATGTGTAGGAGTTTTGAGCCCATTCATTGGCGTGCCCGATAATCGTACTAGTAGCGCCAAAGCAGAGGAATGCGGCCATATCTGCATTTCCTTCATCTATCCATAGGTACTCAAATGGGTCACGTGAATTATGCAATAGATGTTGTAATTCGTGGGCAATAATTGTGTCGCCCCAACTTAAATCATTGACATCAACATAGACTGCTTCTCTTTGTGATGCAAGACTTGGAGAAAAATATCCACCAATATTCCAAGGGCCATCAATGTTGTAAATTATGACCATGATTTGGCAGTTATTATCTACATCTGGTTCTGAACCAAAGTATTGAGTGAGGGTGGGATAAATTGTCGTTGACCAAGTGGATGCGTAATTGTTCAGAACTGAACTAGATACCGCCTGACCGGCTTCTACGAGGAATGCAGCCGTCGAAGTAGTCTTCTCAACGGTGGCCGAAATTTGTCCTCCGCTAGTCGGGATGGTCATGACAGTTCCTTGAGTCAACGGAACACAAGCCTTTGAGGTGGATTTCCCACTTTTACCATTAGCAAAAGGCAGGACAAGGTCAGGGTATCCGGCATCAGCCCACGCCATCTTGTGAAGTCTTGTTGCAGAATAAAGGGGTTCTCCATCGACCATCATGTATGTCTTACCATGAATTGCAGGGTCAAAATCAGCGATATCACCTATAATTTCACCAACTTCGTAGTTGTTTTCAGCCTCTGCTGCAGCTGTTGGGGCCATTGCTGGACCCAAAGTTGCGGCTATCATTAGAATTGTCAGAAACAGAGATGTTCGAATTTGCATTACAAGACCACCATGAGCGAGGCTACGCTACTATTCAGACGCTTGTCTATGGACCTATTTAATAGCGCATGGAGCATGGTTCATACGGGCAAGAGGAGGTAGTTTTGTAATGGCCAATGAATTTAGACTAATTTGGCTCATTTTCTCAGTGATAATTGTGGCAATATTATCTCCATTTTTATCCTCATCTGAGGGGTCAGATTCAGCAACTATTAACCAATATGAAATTGAGATCCTAAATACTGAAGAACATGATTCTGAGGCATTCACACAGGGCTTTCTTTTCCATCAAGGAAAACTCTACGAAAGCACAGGAAGGTATGGTGAATCAACTCTCAGGGAAGTTAACTTGCAGGGGGGTGTTCTGCGCTCAGTGAATCTAAGCAGTGAAGTATTTGGCGAGGGCTTAACAGTACACAACAATACTCTAGTTCAACTTACTTGGAAGAGTGGCGTGGCTTACAAATGGGATATTGAAACATTGACGCTAATTGGTAATTTTTCCTATCAAGATGAAGGTTGGGGGATTTGTTCAGATGGTAATAATTTGGTGATGAGTAATGGTTCAAGTGATTTGACCATACGTAATCAAGATGATTTTTCTGTGATTCAAACAGTTTCAGTTACTTTCAATGGTTCGCCTTTACCTGAATTAAATGAATTGGAATGTGTTGGAGATTTAGTTTATGCAAATGTTTGGCATTGGGAATCAATTTTCATAATCAATATGACATCAGGGAATGTTGTTGGTACAATAGATGCAAGTTCATTATTCCCTGAACCATCTCCAGGAGTTCTCAATGGGGTTGCGTATGATTCGGGTAATGACACATTTTGGATAACCGGTAAAAACTGGCCTGTAATGCACCAAGTGAGCTTCCAGCAAATTGCTGAAAATAATAGCGATGTTGTTACGGGGGATGAAGTGCAAAATAGTGACAATACTGGATTTAAACTCCCACCAACTGTTGAAGAATTTACATTAATTTTGTTTTCAGGATTTTTTGCGTTGCTGACCTATATGTTGTGGGGAAACGGCTTTTTTTCACTAACTAAGAGCCGAGAGGTTGACAATCCCCCTGCGGCCACGATGTATCACGGGGAACAAGAATGAGTGATGAAGAGGAGCGCGAGGAGCGTCTCAAATCTCTACGCACTAGGGTTCGCGATGAACTTGTTGAGGGAGGTGTCCTAGAAGTTGATGATGAAGTTGAGTTGGACTTTGACGCTGATGAAGATACTACCACACTTTCTGACCGTATTGCAAGGCGTCGCCGTAGAATGAAAAGAGCAAGGGCGGCTCGCCGCCAGCAAGCACTAATTGATGTTCAAGATGGTGGCGACCCTGCAGTTGTCAGGCTGCCTGCTGCTTTGAGGAATCGTTCTGATGAAGGATGGGTGATGAATCTTGCAGTATTGTTAATCATTGTAGGCAGTGTTATTGGTGCTGCAAGTGGCGCTTTGCTAATTAGCGCAGATCCTAGAGATTTGGTGGCGAGCTCCATGTTTTCTCGCACCGATGACGCTGAAGTACACGGTTTAATTTTGAGTGAATTAGACAGTGTAAACGATACCGGTGGCGACGCCATTGAAGGTGTTGATATTGAATTGATAAGAATTTCAGATGACCATTCGGAAGGTCGAACAGAGACAAATTCAGAGGGGCGTTTCACTATTTCAGGAGTGTCTAGAGAAGTGATGTTACTGACGGTTAGGATGGACGGGTATGTCACAATTGAACGGACACTTTCACCAGGAGAAATACCCGATTTAACACTCACATTAATCGAGGGCGAAGGTGTTGATTCAGCCGACTTACGCGAACCAAGTAATCTTGCATCAGCAGTGCAATTATCAACTGCATTAGCTGTAATCACTTTGATTTCAGCGGCGATTGGCATCGTTGGAGCCCTTGAGGCACGTCGTGGACTTAGATATCGCAGAACCCAATGGATATGCGGTCTTGGATTGTTTAGTCGCGGTGGAATCTTCTTTGGGCCATTACTCATCCTCCTTGGCATGGCTTTGCTAATGTTAACCAAGAATCAATTTGCTGACCAACAATAACGATATTTTTGTTGTTGTTTCTTTGTTAGTTCTTTCAAAGAACGCTCCTTTTTCACGCAAGTTTATTCATCACGGCGACTGTCATGGGGTGTAGGCGTTGCCATGTATCTCATCACCATTGAAGGAGGCGATGGCAGTGGCAAGGGTATTGCCACAAAAATGCTCGAAGAAATTTTGTTAGAAGAGTTCACTTTCTCAGATATTTGGGTAACGGGGGAACCTCGCCGAGACCACCCATTAGGAAAACTCGCAGTGGATTCTGTACGCACAGGGGAAGCGGGTCCTGTCAAGGAGGCTAGTTTGTTTGCCGCAGATCGCCTTGACCACTCACATGCTTGGATTCTTCCTAGACTAAAACAGGGCAAGGCAGTTATTTCAGAGAGAAATGTTCATTCTTCTCTTGTTTATCAAGGAATAGTTGGGAAAATTGGTCTTACAGAAGTTGCTCGATTAAACAGCGCTGCGTGTATTCCTGACCTTTGTTTGTGGGTAGATTGTGACCCAATTGTAGCACTTCGTAGAATCACTCATGGAACTCTAAGAGAAGCGGTGATGGATAAACAAGAATATTTTGAAACCGATGAATTACAACAGAAAATTAGAGTCGGATATGCAACACTTCTTGGTGGCGATGTGTCAATGCCAAAGCCGTTTAACAAAGGAGTTGTAGTAGGGCCAATACTCAATGATGGAACCAAAGCAGACCTCCGGCGTAAAATACAGCAAGAGGTTCGAAAATTCTTGCACCGCCACCCCACTCCTCTCAATATTGATGCCGAAGATGTTGAACGAGTAATGCTTGAAAAAGCCCTCAAAGGAGAGAGGGGTCAAACAACTCTCAAAGTAATGGATACATCACCTAAACGCAGTAGTAAAAATTGGCTTCATGGGGAAAAACCATGGCAAGTGATGAAACATGCTAATTCACTTTATCAAGAAGCATATGACGCAATCCCAGATGAAAAATCTAGGAATATACCTAAGACTTCAATAAGTCATACTGTCATTTCAGTCATAGGTACGCTTTCACTTCTTCCTGGTGCCGAAGCATCTAGTCTGAGAAAATGGTTTGGTCCTGTCAGGGTTGTAAGTTCCCGTCATACTCACAGGATGCTGAAATTTTTCCACGAGCAATCTGGCTGGGTCCGAACCCATAAACCGCTCAAAGGAAAGGATGCCGCCCGCTCAGAACTACGTGCAGAATGGCAAGCATTCGGGCGTTTAGGTTTGGTTATTTGGCCATTGAAGGAAGAGTTTGCAAAATGGCAAGATGAAAATCCTGATGGGCAGTGGAGAAATTCATTGTCTGCAATAGTTGGCAAAAATCCCTCTGCTGAAATGATACAAGCAATGGAGAATTGCGTTGCAAGATTAGCAATACTTGGTTCAGGGATGGCGGATGTAGTTCCACCTTCTAATGTTGCAGAGTTCAGAAAGTGGTGGCGTCAAGGACCCGTATCAAGCTAGTTTCACTCTTCACTCTCTTTGGCGTTCTCGGTTTGAGTAGCAATTTCCGCCAATTTTTCATCGGTTGTTTCAACGGTTGGTACTAGGCGTGCATTGGCTGGTAAGATGACTTTCCCAGCATCAAATTCGAATGGTTTTGGATTTGCAGCAAAAACTCCAGCAAATAGCAAACCGACTCCAATTCCCATTGGTAATCCGGTAATTAATCGCTTGAAATTTGTTGATTCATATTCGCTAATTGCTTGGATTCCTCCATCAAGTGCAGTTGGAAGTAATAGTAATGCTATACCACCAAAGGCGAGTAAAAATCGTCTATCATTAAAGTAAAACGGCTCTACCTTTTCATCAGGTAAAACTGAAATTATTGAATCTCTAACAGTCCAACGGTTGAGGCCTCGTTTGCGGAAAATCAATCCGCCAACAAAGACTCCTGCAAGTATCCCGATATCTCGCGTACATACTGCCATTTGATTATCATTGATAAACCAAGAACGCTCGTGTTTTTGGTGACAATTTAAGTCACCAATCCCATAGACAAGAGCACTGAAAAAATCCAGTTCACTCCATGCAAATTTACCACCGTGTTCGGATTGGTCATGGCCCATTTCCGAGTGTTCAGAGTGCGGCTCATTTCCCCAATCACCCCAAGAAGAATCTGTCCACACATAATCTAGGGCGTTTGCCCGTCCGGAGAGTTCGGGTACAGTCCCAGCAGGAAGAAGAGCGGGAACTAAAAATGCGGCTAAGAGATAGCCCATTGAAATTCCCATCACCCAATCAGCAATTTTTTCCTCACGGTGGCGGTCTGGAAGTCCGTTCTGGCCCGTCATCAATATTGTCTGAATGAATCTGCTTCATCAGTCTTTCCACGCCGCAACCACTAACAAAAAGAAGCCGGAGCGATTTGCATGGTAGAGGTGACGTTTCGCGACCTTGTGTCTATCAGTATCGTGATGGGGATCATGTCCGGGACAATGGCTACCATGCTAGGATATTTCAGCGCCGGAATGGATGGAGACCCACTTGCAAGTGTGAAATTTGGTGGTTACTTTGGCGCTGGTGTGACCTCTTTAACCCTCATTTATGGGGGTTGGCGTCTAATTGAGTTGAAACGCGGTAGAGGAACGAGAACCCATGTAGATAAAGTCGCAAATTTAAGAGATTTACTAGCGCCTCTAGATGCCTATGCGGCTGGGCTACCATGGTCATCAGAAAAGGCATGGAGAACCTCAACTCACATTCGTCAAGAAAGAGGTACCCTAACCCTTGATCTCCACGAGATGGATTTACAAGGGTCTCGTAGAATATTAGATTTGATTATTGAAAACCGCCCCATAATTGGTAGAATTAGAATTATCACTGGCCGGGGTAAGAACAGCCCAGACCGCCCAGTCCTAAGGCCCATGGTCAATGAAAGATTGACGCCGATTGCAAAGGCTCTAGATTGGCAGATTGTTGCCAAACTTGGTTCAATCACCCTTCGCCCACTCGGAAAACGTCCGACAGTGAAAGTTTGGCTCGTTAGATTTCTATTTTTAGTCGGTCCATTTTCTATTGCACTTGCATTGTCATTTGAAGAGCTGGCTGGCTCTGGTGCGCGTGAGCAGGGCAGGATTTTTGGTGCTGCTGCTGGAATCGTGTTAACTGGGCTTCTAGCATCATATCGAAATCGAGTATGATATCCTCAATCCTGATATTTTCTTGTGCGAATCAAGGCAGTAATAACTAGTATAACAACCAAAAGCAATCCAAATTGCACAACAGAATTTTGCAATAAATTACCAACACCCACTGTATCGGTTGATTCGTTATTGGATTCATTCGGGTTATTTTCTTCGTCAGGGAGTGGAGATGCAGCATCTTCTTCAGCAATAACAAAGTCAACGCTGGATGTATTAGAATTCCCAGATGCATCAGATACTTGAATGGTCAATGTGTAGGTTTCCCATGCCACCAATTCGGGATACGGCACAACAGTCATTTCGTGATTCTTACGCAGAGCAACAGTATCTCCAACAAAGGTTTGTCCACCGACTTCTATCGTTTCAGTTGCCTCTTCACTGGTGTACCAAGTTACCTTCAATGAACCAAGTCCCATGAACTCTACCGCTAAATTGAGTATCTCTGGAGGTATTGAGTCAACTTCAGCACTAGTGTTGAAAGAAAGGTTAGCGGGAGTAACACCGTCTATCACGATTGAGCAGTTGTATGAGGTATCAAATGTTAACCCTGTAAGTTCAATTGTGTGAGTAAGCCCATCTCCTTGTTCAGGGAATGTTAGGTTTCCACATGTCACATTTGCCGCTTGTTGTCGGGTAGTAGACCATTCCAAAATTGCACTAGTTGCCGTGGTACTAACCACCTGTGCACCATACACTTGTTGGGCCACTTCTGGGATTTCTATCCCTGTAAGAACTGCATATTCTTGCGCCTCAACATTGTATGCCCCAAGCATAGCCGCTTGGTCGGGTGAGTTTGTATCGTCAGCATCAAAAACGATATCGATAATATTTGGATCGTAATTAATTCCATCTAATTCACTAGGATCATCTCCTCCGCCGAGTCTCCAAGTTTTTGCATTCGCATCAACATCTCGCCATTTTCCTGGGCCAAATCCATCTTGGGAACCGGCAACGATTACGAATCTGTAATCAGGAATGTCAGGGCCAATCACCGATTTTGAAACGGTGATAATGACTGTATTTGAATCCCTGTTTCCATTTACTTCAATTCCTTTGGCCGATGTTTCTCCGGTTTGTGCATTTACTGATTTCACCGCGCCTGGATCTCCGGTTGCTGAAATCGCAACCTCCCAAGCCCATTCTGAGTGAATTACAGCATTCGCTCCTTCTAGCATATCTGTTTCACCCCACATCATATCTCCTTGGTCAACATAAATTTGTACAATTTGGTGACTGAAACCGTTTGAAAGACTCCAAAAGTCGGTAATTTCTCCAAAAGTCAACTCAAAACGTGCATTCCAAGAACTTTGACTCACTTTCAGATGAGTTACATCAAACAGACCACTGCCTGGGGCAAAATCACTTGCAAGCGGATAGGTGTAGTCGCCATCTCCTGTTTCATCTCCTACATTATCATCAATGTCGAGAAGAGTCACCCATTGTTCTAAATCTGGTAATATCATTTCGGCTGGCGCAGGTGGTGCCATCTCAGAATCTGTTCCATCCCCGTATGCTAGAGAGTTCACTTCTGACGTGACAACTTTAACGCGTGTAGAATATCTTGGGGCCAGCCCCAAGTCTGACCAAGGTATCCTAAATTCATAGACCTCTTCAGCGGCGGTATCACCTAAGTTTGAAGTCCCCGAAAGTGACCACTGCTCGTCATCTCCAATTTTTCCTTGAGCATCAAATAGGTTCCATTTTGCTTTACCATCCGCTCGTATTTGGTTGAAATCAAATGAAATCATTTTCTTGGCTGGAAATCCGAGAATTTCGTTGCCATAATACGTCCTAAAATTAGTTTCAACTTCATTGAAATTGACCGCATTCGCCTGCATAAAGTAGACCGATAAATCTGGTCCCCAATCCATGTCTGCTACTTCAAAGAAATCGGGGGTAGATGCCATGTCAACTCTCACATAAACATTAGAAGCGTCATATCCAAGATAGAATGAGTCAATATCTAGGGTACCGCCATCAACACTTGATGCATTGTATTTAGCCGCAC